>NZ_QUAE01000014.1:0-83237 GCF_003386945.1 Halobacillus trueperi
CAATTAAGTCTATATCACTAGTAAATATTTCTGTACCTCTACCATATGACCCTACATATAAACTATTATTCAGTTCTGAGGTACTCCCCCAATAATCTATATTAATTCTTTTAGTAATTTGTTTATATCTATTTTGAATTTTATTTACAGTATTGTCACTCATTCTTAGATTTGAACAGAATTGTTTAAAGTTCTCACTGACTGACATAGTTACTCACCCTTCATTTAAATAATTGCTTATTACCCACTCCCATTCTACCATTAAAATCCATATTAAGTAATAATTCTATACTAATTCTGAATCAAAAGAAGCTTGAAGCTTCTTTATAAGACGCCGCCCATTCACTTTATTAAATAAATAGTAGATGATAAGAAGTAAGGACCCCTATATAATCGGCTTTCCAACTTTACGGCATTGGTATGAGGTTAAATAAGATATCATTATGAATAAAGAAAATCCAGTCAATATCCAGTCGGAAGACCTGCTCAAACTTTTCACGAAACGACCTACAGCTTAGAAGGCTGTTGGAGTCCAAATGCTACCCACCAAAATAATGGAGTTAAATCCCATTATAACTCTCTGTTTATCGTTTATCATTTTTTAGGTGAACTTCAGATAAATGAAAAGCGGCTGGGAAATTCCTCAGCCACTACATTTAAAAACACCGTAAATTAAGACTTACTTTAACTCATCATCCAACGGTACGATTTGTTCATCCAGTACCTTTTGCCAGTCACGCTTCATCATTTGTGGGTACTTAAACGGTTTTATGTCTGGATGATCGGCTTTAAAGGTTTCATAGTCTTTACTCTCAATGATCCTCTTCATGTTTGGTACGTCATCCATCCCGATCATGTATTGAATCGCTGAAGCGTGCAGCTCGTTAATGGATACGCACCAGTAAGCACTGAAGCCTTCGACAATCTGCTCTTTTTTCTCGGTGAAGAACCGACGCTTCACGGCAAAGATATCTTCCTCTTTATCCACTTCCTTTTCATCGATGGCATTCAAGATACCCCGGTACACATCTTTAACCGTTTCCGATTTGTTTAATTTCTTCAGCGCATTTTCGATCTCTTCACGTACATCGGGATTGTTCGCCTCGTATGTCCCGAGTAACTGATCGATATAGCTTGAGTCAATGTCATACAGTTTCGTCGTCGCATCACTGAAGAACGTCAGGTCAGAAAAATCTGGTTCATCATCAGGATCCTCTTTACCGGCATCCTCCACCAACGAACCTTTCACCGTTTCATACACACCGACTTCCTCTTTCAAGATATTCACCTGTTCCTGCAGGGTTTTTGATGTGTACATGTCATTGTTATAGCTGTCATAGGTTATCAACGCCTCGTAGGAATTATTCAACTCCTGAAAGGCTTTTACATAGTCCACACGGGTTTCAAGAGGCGTTTGTTCATCGACCTCTCCCTCGTTCTCAATGATCGCCAAAAATTGTTTATGTGCCTTCTTGAAGCGTTTCTTGGCCGTATCATAGCTTGGATAGATTAAACCTGATTCTTCTTTCACTTCCGAATACAGCTTCGTTGCTTTCGTCACATTCTCTTCCATCTTAAACGGCTTACGAAACGTGACGATGAGCCCCTTCGTCTTTTCGGGATACGTTCGATTTGTTCTGGAAAAAGCCTGAATTAATCCAGCGTATTCAAGGTTCCTGTCCACAAATAACGTTTGAATGGTTGGGGCATCAAATCCTGTTAACAAGCGATCCACGACAATGACGAGATCCACCTGACGCCCGAGCTGTTTGAACTCTGCACGCTTTCTTGCAAGCCGATTGTTAATGTCCCCGTTGTAACGTTCGATATCTTGCAGTGACCACCCCGTCTTGTAATACCGGTTGTAGTCATCGATGATGTCCTGCATTTCCTGCTGCTGTTCCATAGCATTTCCCGTATTTTCGTCAAGTGAGTATGTAATGGCAATCCGTGGAAAGTCAGGATCATCCATCGTCCGGCCTTCTCGAATCGGTCGATCAGGGAAGACTTGCTCCATCCAGTTCCCCTCTTTCGTCATGGCTTTAATAGCCTGATAATAGCGCTTGGCCATGTCAATGGAACTGGTAGTAAGGATAGCTGATTTGGTCGGCTTTCCGTTCTTGAAATCGAACTTCGTATAAGCATTGTCAGGACGGAGAATTTTCTTGATGACTTTATCTATATGTTCATCCTTCTCATACATCGTTTTGTCTATGTAAGCTTCCTTATCCATGCCTGTCATCTCATCAATCTCCGTATTAATTTCTTCATCTGTCATATGAGCATAGTTTTCATTAATCCGGAGCTTTTTAAAAATCATATTGTCCAAAGAAGTCGGTTCAATGGTCGTTTCGTGTTCCACTTGAAAGCCGAGAACAGAACCATCTTCCAAGGCATTTTTAATCGTATACGTATGGAGGACTTCCCCGTACTGATCAAAGGTCGTTCTCGCCAATTTTCCTTTCGCCTGCTTCTTATTCTCTTCAAAGATGGGCGTACCGGTAAATCCGAACCACGTGGAATTCGGGAAGAATGCTTTGATATCTTCCATGTTCTCCGCACTCAATGCACGGTGGCACTCGTCCACGATAAAGACAATATGCTGCCCCATCAGTTTTTCGTATCGGTTGGATCCTTTTTGTTCTTCCTGCTTCTTTGCATGCTTTAACGCCGCATCCAGCTTTTGACGCGTTGTAATGATAACCACGTTTGAATTGGCATCGGCAAGGAGTGTTTTACTTAATTCCTGAGCACTGCCCGTTCCGACAATTAAGCTGTTGGCAGGAGTATTTCCTGACGAGATGCCCGTATTAAATTCCGATGCGAACTTTGTAAATTCACTTGTTGTCTGGTTGTCCAAGTCTTTCCGGTCAACGAGCATAATCGTGCGATCAATGCCTGACTTCTTCGCAAGGAGTTTCGTCGAGACAAAGCTTGTGAGCGTCTTCCCTGAACCTGTGGCGTGCCAGACATACCCGGACTGATGTTTGTTCGCTGCGGTAAATAACGCTTCAATGGCGTGAATCTGATAGGGATGCAGTACCATCAAGGTTTTGTTGTCCTGATCTTCACTGACGATCGTATAGTTGGCAATCAACCGGTGGGCATCCGGAATATTCAGTGCCTGTTTACAGAACTCATACAGGTTTTCCACTTTCTTATTGACCTTCGTTCGCCAACTGAACATGAACTTCCTGTACAAGTTTTTCGGCATGGCATTGGCGAAGTACCGTGTCGTCTGTTCATTCGATACGACGAATAATTGCAGTGTGGAGAAGATATTGTTTCGGAACATGCCTTCTTCGGCATATTTCTTAATCTGATTAAAGGCTTGATAGACACCGTCTTTTGCCGTTACCTTCTTCAGTTCAATTTGCACAATTGGCAAGCCGTTGATGAGTAACGTCACGTCAAAACGCCGGTCCCGTCCTTCTCCAGTGGCACTCTGTTTCGCAATCTGATTGACGACTTCATAGCTGGAGATCCCGCCCCCGATATCTTGATTGGAGTAGAGAACAAGGGAAACAAATCCCAGGTTACTGTCCTCACGTTCAATGGTGATCCGGGCAATGCCGTTCTCCCCTTTTAACCACTTCGCCGCATCAAAAGGCGTTTGTGTGCGGAAAAGCAGTTCCGTTTTAATCGCTTCAAATTCTTTATCTGTTAATGGCGTGTCACCGAGCTCAGCCAGATTGTTTTGTGTGATTTTTTGACGGAGGTTTTGCCAGAGATCAGCTTCGGATTTCAAATCATCACGAAACGTCCACTGGTTATGGCCTTCTCCTAACACTTGAATCAGATGGTTCTCAATTTCAGCTTCCGATCGATGAGATTGGCTCTGCACATGAATCACCTCCTAGACGAACATTTTTTGCAGGAATCCTTTTTTTGTCTCTTTTAAGAGTTCGAGTTCTTTTTCATGAGTAGCGATGGAATCATCAATCTTCTTGAAGAATTCGCCGATTTTTCGTTGTTCTTGAATATCAGGAATTTTAAATTTTAACGTTGAAAAGTCACTAAAACTTATACTTTTCCCATCTCTTATACCATAAGTTACTGTTTCTAATCTTTTTATAAAAGTCTTACTTGTCAAAACATATTTCCAAAATAGAAAGTTTTGTGACTCCTTATTTTGAAAGTCTAAAATAGTATAAGCCGGAGAGGTAATTCCCTCTATATTTGAATATGCAAATCCACCTTGAAAGGACCTCAAATGAATTACAAATTGACCAGGTTGAACACGTTTATATGTTTTAGTCGATTTTGCTTCATATTTTATATTAATACCAATATCATCACGAAAAACCATACCCTCTTTTTGTGATGCAGAAAGAACTGGGAGATCAGTATGATTTTTATCAGAGATGCTCTTAAAAATAGAATCAGCTTTTATATCATCCCACTCCCCACGAAACCCATCAAACCGAACTGCCGGCACACGTTCGCCATCCTTCGGAAACATCTTCTGCAAAAAGCCTTGTTTGCTTTCTTCTAATAATTCGATTTCGCGTTGCTGAAGAGCGATTCGATCGTCGAAGTTTTTAAAGAATTCTCCGATTATGGTTTGCTCTTTTAAGGATGGAAGATTAATAGGAGTATTTTTAGCCGGCTTTAAAGTAAAATGTTTTATTGTTAATCCGGTCGAAGCCCCTTCCATATATTTTGTCATCGAAGGAGAGGAAAAGAACACATTAAGATAAATACCACTAAGTTTTTTGGATGTTGATGTTTTAGCGTATAAAACACTTCCACCTTGAACATAAACTGGATTATCATCAATTTTATGATAAGTGACACCTACTTTCCCACCACTTGTAAATAACACATCACCTTTTTCAGGTGCACCTGTTTTATCCTTATACGATTGGTATGTCTCCTCAGAAATAAAGAGCTTCCCTAAAACCCCATTGTTTACCATGTCGCTTGAGCGTAAATATGGTACTCCCTTTGATAACCACAAGGTGTTTGGAATCCTAGCACTATCTTTAATTTCAACAACTTCTCCTAATTTATTTTGCACCCATTCTCCACTAAACCCATGAAATCGAATAATTGGTGTACGTTTATTTTCCATCAATAAACACCTCTAATGCACCTTGAATCCATTCCGCGTCTTCTTCGCTGTATTGCAGGGAAGAAATATCCTCAAACAAACTTTTTTGCAAGGCCTGTTTATTCTGTTGGATCTCTTTCATTTCGATGCCAACTGCTTTCATATCCACAGGTTCTTCTTCTTCAAAGGTATCCACGTATCTTGGAATGTTTAAGTTATAATCGTTCTCTGTGATTTCTTCAAATGTTGCAAGATGAGCATACTTATCGACAGTTTCACGACTATTGTAGGTATCAAGGATCTTCTCAATATTCTCTTTCGATAGTTTATTTTGATTTTTCCCTTTGATATATTCACGGCTAGCATCGATAAACAGGACATCGCGAGTACTTCGATTCTTTTTTAGAATTAAAACAGTCGTTGGAATCGATGTCCCAAAGAACAAGTTCGGTGGCATCCCGATCACTGCATAAATGCTGCCGTCTTCTAACAGCTTTTTACGGATGACACCTTCCGCAGCCCCTCTAAATAAAATCCCATGTGGAAGAACAATCGCCATCGTACCTGTTTCTTTTAAGTGATAATACCCGTGCAAGACAAAGGCAAAGTCTGCTTTTGATTTCGGAGCCAGCTTCCCGTAACGGTTAAAGCGTGAATCATCCAGGAATGTGTCATCCGCAGACCATTTAGCAGAATACGGAGGATTCATGACGACAGAGTCAAACGTGTAAGGTTCATCTGTTGGCCAGTCCTTATTCAGTGTATCCCCGTTACGAACTCTCATTTCTTCCGGATCAACGCCATGCAGGATCAGGTTCATCTTGGCCAAGTTAAACGTTGTTGTATTCAGTTCCTGCCCGTGGTATTTCACTTTATCCGGGTGATTGAGATAATTCCGCACATTTAACATCAGTGAGCCTGATCCCATGGTCGGGTCAAACACACTGAACCATTTCTTGTCTTCCTGACCAATGGCCACAATCTGTGACATCATGTCGGATACCATATGCGGAGTATAGAATTCACCGGCTTTTTTCCCTGCTTCAGATGCAAACTCGCCGATCAAGTACTCATACGCATCCCCAATGACATCACCTTCGTAATCAATAAGGTTCACATCATTCAACTTCTTAACTACGTCTGTGACTGTTACGTTACGTTGCTGATCATCAGAACCCAGTTTCTTTGACTGCAGATCTACATCGTCAAATAACCCACTGAAGGCATCATACTTAGTGGATAGCTGAATAAAAGCTTTGTTCAGATCATTTAACTGAAACACATTCTTCTTCGCTTGTTCTGCAAGTACGTTGAACAGATACCGAGGTTCAATGTCATACCCAAGCGTATCCACAACCGTTGCAACCAGATCTTCCTTTGTATCTTCATCTGACAAGAGCTCCTCATAAAGCTCCGTCTGTTTTTCTGGCGTATTATATGTATCCATCGATTCATCTGCCAGCTCAATGACTTTCAGTAATAACTTATCCGACAGATATTTATAGAAGATTAACCCCAATAAATAGTTCTTATACTCTGAGGCATCCATTTTGCTGCGAAGGTTATCCGCAGCACTAAATAATTTTTGATTTAATTCTGCTCCCATACTCACACACACTCCTATGTCTATTTCTTAAATCTAGTTTAATTCGATCAGTGACAGTCATTGTCAGCGTTCACACGTTATCATCACAAATCACTAACCTACATAAATTGTACTTCAATTCTATCAGATTCTAATCCTATTTTCCGTTCATTCTCCTAGTTATTCAAGTCTTGCCATATTCGAAAAGATGAAAGCAAGTTTGAAAGAAAAGGAGATCCGGTCATCTATGTGCCCCGAAAAAATCATAACTAAAGCATGCTTCAGTTTATGGCGGGGCGTTTGGCCTCATTCTCAATGGAAAAAACTAAATTAATTCATAAAAGACTAACTGACACTATTAAGTGGTTAAAAAAAGACCAATAGTAAAAGCCCTACCTCTGGCGGAAGGCAGGACTCTTTCATTACTTTGAAAAGTAAGCAAGCAGCAAGGATTCCATTATATTGATACTTTGAAAATATGCCTTTGCATCTTTGTTTTTTTTTTGCTAGCTTAATCTAACCTGATTCTTCTATAAGAAAAGTTTCATATTCTTATAGAAGAAAACTCCAATTTAAGCTTTTTTCCTAATGTCAGTACACCAGCATTAGTTCCACCTGTCCATACTCTTTCATAAACCTAATCTCTTCCTTTCAAATGATGATTCAAATACAACTTGTCCTTCTCTCCATTCTTAAAAGTGAATCCTAATTCTTGGCTACTCTCTTGAAGAATCCTTGTTCCGCCCTGATGATAATGTAACCTCATGTGATGTTGCGGACAAACAACAATTGTATTCTCATAAGTATCAATGTTTTCGATGTCTTCTTTTTGCTCAGCAGAGTTCAAGAAACTAATACTAGTGATATGATGGACCTCAACATACTTGAGTCTGTTCTCCTTGACAATCGGGAGAACTGGATTCTCTGGGTCACAAAGCTGACACTCGTGTTTATATAATGACTTAAGTTTGTTTACCAGTTGTCTTGAACGTACAATTCTTTCTTGTTTAACGCTTGTACGTTCTAATGAGCCTTGAATCATTTTAATTTCAATAAGCAATTCTTCTTTTAATACATCATCGTCTAATTCGTTAGTTTCGTACATGTCTGGTAGCTTTTTCTGTTGTTTATCTCTAATGGTATCTAACTCAACTTCTAATTCATCTACTTTGTTTTCGTTACCTAATTTTGAAAGTTTCATAAGGTTTTCAGAGTTCAAATGATAATAGTCCAAGTAAGATATATCGAAGACATTTATTTTAGGCATTATCTACACCCTTTTGAACACAAGACTTACAAACTAGCCACTTTGTCTCGTTCTCATCAATTGACATAAGAACCCAATTATCAGCCTGAAGTTCAACCTCTCCTTGACATCTTGGACAAGAAACAAAGTGTTTATCATGCGTATCATCTATATCAATCCATCTTACAACACGTCCTAACAACTCCCCCATATCATTTAATCTATATCTATGACCAGGTCTGACCGGACTATTAATGATTGAAGGGGCTTTTTCAATGAGAGAAGCTATATAATTATCAATGCGAAGTTTTTTATTTTTACCAATCCTAAATTCTTTAGTATTAGAATCATAGTTTTTGTTTGTACACTTCGCTAATTGGTTCCACTTTGCTGCGTGTCTATAAATCATTTCAAAAGTGAATAGCCTTTTATAATCTTGGTTCCGTTTATAGGTTTCCCTAATTAATACCACTTGTTCAATAGATAAAGGTACTGCACCTCCCTGAGTACTTTTTCGTACTTCACGAGTACTGAAAACTAGTGATCTAACTTTTTCTACATTAATTTTTAATGAAATGTTTTCGTGATTAACCAAGAAGTCAATGAAACTTCCCATCACATATACACGACCATTATAACTACTCTCAGTTTCAGCAATTCCTATAAAATCCTCGACTTGTGAAAAAGATAATTTATGTATGAGCTGATCTCGTGGGAGTAATTCCAAAAAGTTCAGCACTTTATTAGAATAGACATTGATTGTGCCTTTACTTTTACCAGACTTTTCTAAGTAATTAATATAACTTAAATATAAAGCTCTACTTCTATCATTCATCTTGTTCAATCTCCTACTCACATTTGCACTAACTTCTGGCATTACTTCTCCCCCTTATGTGTTTATTCCATATATTTCTATAAGTTTTATTGAAACCCCTCCATAAGAATGTAATTGCAAGTGATTTCTGGCTTAAGTATTTAGATTCCATTACCCAGGCGCAACTAATGATGGGCCACTTATTTCGATCTCGCCCATTTGGCCTTATGAAAAGAAGAGAAACAATTCCTACAAATAATCTTGGTGGAGATTGGTGAGAAAGAGATGCTTTTGATTTTCATACAAGTTAAAGAAAAACATGCTGAGACTATTAAAACATTAACAAACATAAGTATTATAACCACAACTACAAAAAGCACAGGAGTTTTAACAGACTATATCACAAAGAATCAAACTTGCCCCAGTACAAAGTATTTAATTATGGTGGGGTAAAACTAACACTCCGTATAAGACCAGTTTTAGTCGTGTTCATTAGACAAAAACTATGATTCAAATGAACACGAAGGTTCTCACCCCTTAATTTTCATTTGGTTGGTCGCTCACTCTACCTTTCTATTACTAATTCATTCTCTTTTCTAATTTCTCTATTCCAATCTTTATTTGTAGGTAAATCAATTTTAGATACTTCTTTACTCATTAACCTTCGAAATTTATTAGCAAACCCCCTCCCAGCCTTATCATTATCCGTACAAAACGTTATTTGCTTCACTTGATGACCTTCCTTGCCCATCCGTTTGATTTCATCAATCATGGTTTGCCGCTTAAGCCCAGACATGGAAACTAAGCGAGTATCTTGTAACTTCCCTTTCTTAATACTCCAGTACGACAACGCATCAATAGGGCTTTCAAAAAGATAAATCGAATTAGGTTTACCTATATCAACCGAGAAACCAGCCGAACCGTGGCTATTCCTATCAATACCTTTAAACATTCGCCCATCTTTCATGGGAGAAGTACCCTGTCGATCTGCCCCTACGACCTCTCCCTGGTGCTTCCACTTAAACACCACATTCCCAAGCTTGTCTTGGGCAATTAAATCCTTATTGGCCAACCAATCAACAATCTTAGGATGAATCTTCCGTTCTTTTGTAAGATAATCTTTAGCTTTTGTCCTATTGTTTACTTCATAATCAGAGGGATATTGATAAGGCTCCTTAGGCTTTTGCTCTTGGGCGTTGTCTTTCACTTTATAACCTTGCTCATTCAGATCAAGAACAGCTTCCGGAAAGCTCATGCCATAAAACATTTTGGCAAAGTTAATGACTCCAGCCCCTTTTTCGTCTCTGGAATTCCAAGCGTACATTTGGTCTTTAATCACTAAGCTGTCATGCACTTGGTGTCGGTAATATCTTCCCTCTTTCTTCAATGGCTCCCCTTTACGCTCAAGATAGTCTATGAGATCCACATTACGAGCAATCTCCACTTGGTCCGCGCTTACATGTTTGGCCATGCAGCACTTCCTCCTTTCTAAATTAGGTATAAAAAAAGACAGGGAGAAAACTCCCTGTCTAACGTTCAATCTCTACTTTTTCTTTTTGCTTTTCCTTCTGCTGAAAAGCCTTCTTATCCTCATTTCCATTCTTCATTTCCGAAGTGTTGCTTTCTTTTTCTTTCTCTCCATGAAACTCTCGATCCAGTTTACTTTCGATTTGAGATAGACGCTGCTTTCCACGATCTGTTAAAGGTAGCTCTTTTAATTCTTGAAGAGATTCCTTTTTAGTTTGGTACACCTCTTCTTTACTGTGAGTCTCTTGAAAAGCACGCATCTGATTCAAACGTTCTTGACGGTCATTGTTTTCTTCTTTGTCCAACTCTTTTCCGACTGTTGGTTCAATAAAGTTCATGAGCTCCTTTTTGTAATCGTCTTTGAAATCTTGATGAGAATATTCGTCATCGGCCTTTTCTTCCTTACCAAACGGCCCGTTATCCTTTTCAGCCTTGCTCACCTGGCTTCGGTACATCTCTCGAAGCTTTTCTGAAGGTAATATCTCTCTTTCTTGTTTCTCTTCTTCCATTTCATGTTTGTGTTCTTTAACACTCATATCTTTCTCCCCTTCCTTTTCTTGGCCCATAGATTCTTCAATGGTTGTAATAAACTCTTTAGCTGTTGACTGAACTTCTTGTAATAAGCTCTCATGGTCTTTAAATTCATGATCCTTGGTCCAGTGATGCAGATAGTCTAATGAGTAGTCACTGGTATCAATATTGAAATAAGAAGCAACCGTATAAGCTGTCATTTCCGCTTGAAATTCTTTCTCTGGTTTGGTGTAGTCATTCATATTTTCCTTCGTATGAAGCTTGGCGTGAGTCAATTCATGCAACAGAGTCTTTGTGTCCTGGCGTTCCGAATTACGCGGATTAAGAGCTACTTCTCCTAGCCCGGTATAACTCACTCCTTTGGCTGCTCCTAACTCTTCATAAGGCTCCACAATTTGAATATTGTTTTTATCAGCTATAGCCTTCATTCCTTCTCGAAGCTGACTGTAGTTTTCAATCTCCCCATCGATCCATTTGTTAGGAAAGATTTGAGGCAGATCTTTTTGAGTGGCGTTTGTCTGCGAAACATCGAAAACACTTCCAGTAGAATAAACAAGACGGCCATCTCGTTTATCGAGTTGACCGTCTTTGACTTGTTGCTTTTCTGTATTCGTCGCATATTTCAAAGGTTTCCATTCGCCTTCTTCATCTTGAAACTGTTTGCCTAACCGATTAGGGACGAGAACCTTTAAACTTTTCTCTCCTTTGTTTACGGAAAAACCTTTGTCTTTCCAGAAGGCGTAAGACCCTACAGCTTCTGCTCCTGGAAACTGTGAATCAATCAAGGCCGTATTACGTGGAGAATACCGGTGAAACTTTCCCATAAAGTCTAGATACTCTTTCATTTGTTCAGGAGAATGAAAGTGATTCGTAATACTCTTTTCCATCCCCTCTGTCAGTTGATTGATCTCCTCCTTGACCTTTTCTGGTGATTTCTGTTTATAAGATCGTTTAGTCTTCGCCATAATCCCCAGCTCCCTCACTAATGTTCATGAGTTCTTCCATTTCTTCCTCATCGTAATTGGGTTCTGTATTTAATATCAGTTCTTTTGTTTTCTTATGAAAAGGAATGAGTAGGTTCTCTTGATTCACTAAATGATGTTCAAGATCATCCATTTCCCCATCACTTAACGTTAAGGTATATTCCTCTTGTCCCACGTCCATCACGAGCTCATTATTTTCACTTAAACGCTTAAACACGCCTACTTCATAATTGCTATTAATCAAAAGCATCTCCTCACTCCTTTGTGAACTAATTCCTCATTATAACCCTCAGCTAGATGCTCGTTGAGTCTCTGTATCACTTATTCTCTTTTGGCGCTGATGACTGATTCTTTCTTCGACTGCTTCTCTCGCATCCTTCATCGCTTGGCTCTCAAAGATTGGGGTTGTAACACAAATTTCTAAGTTTTGATCCATCGCAAAACCGTTCATTAATTCCAGAAGGACTTGTGTATTTTTATCGCTTCGATTGGCTGCTAACCGCAACCGTTTCATTTCTTCAGAAAACACGTCTTGAAAATGTTGAGCCATCAAACTCATTAGATATTCTTGTGATTGTTCCTTCGCATTCTGTGCTTCCCATTCCTCAATCATACGATCCAAAGCTTCACCTGGATAACGAATATGGTACTGTTCCTGATACTCTTTAATTAACGCAATTGTCTCTTCATGCAACGTGACATTTTGACGTTTTCTCATTCATGGCCCCCTACCTTTCTCTTTCGATTTCTCGTTCCAACTTCTGGTGATCCAAGTCATTGATAAACTGGTCATACGTTTGCCCCAACGAACGTTGAATGCTTCTCAAGGAACGTTGCAATTGAATCCCTGAAGGCATGGACTTATAAGGGGCATTTGTATTGGTAGTTTGTCTAGGATACTGCTGACGATCGTACCGTTTCATTTCTTGTAAGAAAGCATTGCCCATTCGTTTATAGAGGTCATCCAACTTGTTTTGTTTGTAATGCTGATATCGCTTCTTATCCTTAGGTCCATCCCCAAAGGCTTGTTTTAATTCGTTGACTTCTTGATCCAATTTTTCATGTAGCTGGTTCATATCTTTGGCGTGATACTTATCTAAATACCTTGTCGTTAGTTCATCAATCTTCGATCGAATAGGATTCAGCGTTTGATAGCCATAGTGCCACTGTCGCTTATCCTTAGGCAAGTGATTATACACATCGAGGAACAGAGGTTTTATTTCTCTATTGCTCCACTTCATGATGCTATTCTCTTTCTTTGCATTCACCATATGGTCACGGATCAACGAATTAATTTGATTTCTTTCCTGCGTTCGATCTAACAATCCATTCACGACTTCACTTTTCATCGCGTCTAGCGTTTTCGGCTTTCGCTTTCCACGTTCACGAGTCGGGTTGGGTTCGACAGTGGCCACATGTATATGAATGTTATCGGTGTTATAGTGAATGGCCGCTGACCAAATAGCACTCTCTTGTAATCCCTCTTTTTTCATCATCGACTGCATGGATTTTCTTGTCACTTGCTTCAAAGCATCTTCATCTAAGGTGTGTGTCTTTGAATCATAAACACCTCGGTTTTGAAGCCAATCATTATCAAAGGTAATAACATCTTGCCACATGATACTATTCTTCTTTTGAGCTTGTTCAAACAAGGATTTAACGCCCTGCTTTCCTTCCACCAATAAATGGTCCGACTGCTGAGTAAACAAAGCAGATGTTTTATCTGGATCGTCCATATAGTGATTATATAAACTAAACATGGACCGATGACCATCGCCCTTTCCTTTGGCCTCTTCACGGTCTACGTATTGCACATAATCTTGGAATCCTTTTTTATTTGCGGTCACGAATTTTGTTTTTAAAACCACTCCAGGCGTTACCGTTTCACTCATGCTTCTTCACCTGGTTCTTCAATCTGCAAGAGATCATTCATTTCTCGAATGGCTGTGTAACAATGAGCCATCGTTTGAATGTTTCGATCCACTAATTGTTGGAGTCTTTGTTCACGATGGTTCTCTTCTTGATAGACAGCTAACTGTTGCAACTGAGCATGTAAAAACTCCTGTCGACTTAATCCTTTTTCTTCCGCAAGTTCGTCAATTCGTTGAACGGTTTTCGGATCCATATAACGAATTCTTACTTCCATTACAATCACTCCTTTTGATAAAGACACTAACACTAGTGAATAAAGAGAAGAGCATAAGGGGTTTTTGTTCCCACTTGGCGTGTGAATCCCGGCAGAGCCGGGCAAAACGAGGGAACAAGAAAATCTCCAGATGTGCGGTCGCTGTGCGGCTAAAACAGGAACGTTTATTCGTGTATTCGCCGTGATGTGTGGTCCCTACACAGGAGATGTGCGGCCTCTGTGTTGTACTTAATAACAACCTTAGTCCTTTTTAGTTCGAAATCATTTCTCTTTTTTCTTCTAACATCTCAATCTTTTCAACAATAGTTTGAATAGTTAGTTCATGTTCAGCTGCCTCTTGATTGATCTGGTCTTTCTCATTTTCCAGGTGATGAATTCTAGCCTCCGTTTGCTTTTTCTCTTCCTCCGTTTCGTAAAGAAGCTCTGATTCCAATTCAACGGTTTTCTGTTCAATTTCTTTGATTCGTTCATCAATCATTTGAATACTTTCCTTCTTCTCTTTTATTGTTTCTTTCGCTTCTTCGATCTGTTCAGATACAACAGCCACTTCATATTTCTGCTCCGTTAAGATGGTTAATTGTTTGTCCATTTCCACTCTACGTTGATCTGTATAAATACGTGCCAGCTCTTTCTTTTCCTCACCCCCTTTCAAGGAATTTTGAGTACTCTCTTGCGTTAAAAGCGTATTGGCATTTTCCTTATTTAAATCTAAGGCCATGACATCAAAGGAAGGACTTACCTGTTGGATGCTAATGACATATCTGCTTTCATCCTTATACTCAACGTGCGTTGGTAAATCGCGTTTTGGATGCTCTTTTTCCTGAGCCGTGAAGCTTAACTTTTCATCTAATAAAGTGGTTGATTTATTAAGGTTTAAGGTGACAACCATCAACTTTTTCGTTGGATTATAAACCCAGTCTTTTATTGTCAGTTCGCCTGATCCTTGTAAGTTCAGAGGTTCATTGATAGGCGTTTGTTGAACTTTACTCTGCTCTTCATCACCAAATATAAAACCAGAAAACAAGAAAAAAAGAAGCGCCATAGCCATGACGCTTAATCCAATAAGATATTTTTTTGAGGTTCCTTCCGTGATGTGTTTCGTTTGTTTCTTCATGAATAGCCCTCCTCTTCTACGTCTTGAAAATCTGTTATCATCCATTGGCCTTCTTCTCTATGAACATTTATTCTGAGAAACACAGGAGACACTTGTTTTTGATCGCTCTGCAAAGAATAGAGCGTGTGTTTAAACTTAACTAATACGCTAGCTTGATTGTTTGTGAGATTACCTGTTTTGATGAATATTTCTACTTCATCCACCTCCGTTTTCCTTTCTCCTTTATAGTTCTCTGTAGGAAAGAAGGTTGCTGCTAAATCTTTGCTCATCACCTTGTGTGCGTCTTTTTCCCTTTCTTGATAGGTCTCTTTATCCTGTTTAAAAGCAACCTCTATAAACGTAGAAACCTGCTTCACTAAAGCGTCATATCTCGCTTGAATGTCAGCAGGTTCCTGTTTTTGTAACGTCATTTCTAATTCAGTTTTTTCTTCCATAATCTTTTCGTTTTTCACTTCCAACTCGTGCAAGCCTTCCTGCAGATCGTCATTCGATGCCTGGCGTGTAGCATATATATTAACCGATGTGAGAACGATTAACAGAACGACAAACAGGACAAAAAGAACACGTCTATTCATCAACGTTCTCCTTTCTTAAAGTCCAAGATATGGGGCAGGATTCACATCAGAACGATACTGTTTTTTGGTACGAACTTCGAAATGTAGATGGGGACCTGTAGAGTTTCCTGTCGAACCACACTTGCCTACTTTTGTTCCTTTTTGAATCATCTCCCCGTTTTGTACACTTATCGTATACAAATGAGCATAGTGACTATAAAGTCCCTCTTCATGTTTCACAAGAACGTTATTTCCATATCCTGAGTTTTTTCTTACCACCTCAACCACTTGACCGTTATCTACGCTTTGAATAGGCGTTACGGCGTTCGTACAAGCAAAATCAATACCTCTATGCATGTCCGGTGTTCCATCAAAGGGATCTGAGCGCATTCCGTAATCAGATGTCTGTGTGAGTGCTCCTTCAATGGGCATAACCCAATCTCCCGTTGGTTGTAAATCTGCTTCAATAACTCCGCCTTTAAGGTAACTTAAAACGGCCTCAACATAACCAATATCCCCGTAACAAGCTCCTGTTTCTGCCGACTCAGGTCGAATGCAGGAATACATGCCTGTATGCTTCAATTCCTGGTACTTCATTCTTGAAAATTCGATTGCTAACTCTTTGCTGTATTCTCCATTATTGTGTTCGTTTGCGTAATCAATGAACCCTCCACCGAAGTTATAAGCTTGGAGTGTTAGCTTAATATCTCCCCCTGCTTTCTCCAGCATTTCAGAGAAGTATCGGATCCCGACATTAATACTTCTTTCAGGGTCCTCTATCGTGTTTGGAGGTAGACCGAGAGACTCACTTGCTTGCATCACATCATCCAAACGTCCACCAGATTCCTGCATCGTTTTGGCCAAGAGAAGCTCCACATACTTGGACACCCCATACTTTTCGGCATATTCTTCAAACAGAGGACGGTACTCTTCCAGTGCAGCTGAAACTTGCGCAGTTCCATTTACCACATCAACGGACCTCATATCCTCACTGGAGGAAGACTTTTGATAACCGATCAGCCCTGTAATGACAGAAGCATATAAGAGCATTTGTAGAAGGAAAAGAGCTACCAGAACACCAATTAACCATAGCCATACTTTCCGAGGGACTAACCCCAGGAGAAGGGACCAAGGCATCCTTATGCACCTCCTCCAAACAAGGCTAATTCTTCGTCCGATACCTCCACCTTGAAACGAATGTTTTCAACCGCACGGATGCTTAACATCGTCTCCCCTGTTTGTAGGTAAGGGATATCTTTTAATTCACTTTGGCTTAATTGCCCCATGAATATTTGCTGCATCATCTCTAAGTTGTTACTATCTTGCTGCATAATAATTTTGTATTGGGTCAGTTCAAAAAGCTTCTTGATTTCCTCTACCATACTCTGATCCGAACCCTCAGGAACAAAATCACGAATGGTGTGACTGGCATAGAGAAGAGCACCAAAATACTTCCTGGCCTCCCGGCTAAACTTTGTAAGAAAATCAAGAGCACTCTCACTTTTCTTCTTTGTATTAATGATGTGGTGAGCTTCATCCATCAAGATGAGATATCGTACAGCGTCTTCAAAAGCTAATTCTCCTCGATTATAAGCATCAAACTGAGGTGAGCCGTTCGTTAGCATGGAGTCCCATAGGAGGTTGAGTACATTAAACAATTGCGCTTGGAATACCTCTGCCCTCATTTGCGATAGGCCCCTCAGGGTAAAAGTAACGACCTGTTGTTCATCAAAGTGTTCGATGGTTGATACTCCATTGAAGAGATGCGCGTAAGTCTCTACAAGGTTACGAATGTTTAATTCGATGCTTTCCAGGCGACGTTTCCTTTCCTGACTCAGTTTCTCCTTTTGCTTTCCTTCCTTGATATTTTCATAGAGTTGTTCTTCGATAAAGGTAAGAAAATCGGTGAAGATAGGGTACTCATGGACAGATAGTTCGGTTATATTTGATTTTGAATCATCGTTCCATAAGCCAAGCTTTTCATAAAGCTTTCTTAATAGATTTTCATATTCTTTCAATTCACTATCATTCGCTTCAGGTGCTAAGAATTTATAGAATGTTGTCAGCTTGGATAAATGCTGAGTAAAGGACGTATATTCGTCCTCTGCCGTTCGATATACCTGCAAAGGGTTTATGACCCCATCTGAACCATCGAGTGCAATCTGCTTACCGCCTAAAGCTTCCGTTAACTCCACAAATTCTCCTGTGACATCAAAGGTCCGGACCTTATATCCTTTAATGGCATTATCCAGCATAATTTTCTTAAGCGTAGTAGATTTCCCTGCTCCCATCGCTCCGACCATGACTCCGTTATAACTTTTACGCTGCTGATCTCTATGAAAAAGATCAAAGACGACGTTTCCTCCGGTAAGTGTCGTGCCATAGAATGTACCGTAAGGATCGTTTAAGCTAGTAAAATGAAAAGGAAAGCCACCTGCTAACCCTAGTGCGGGTATCGGATGACCTTCCCTCTTGTTTCGATAAGTGGATTGTTCTGTATAATTCGTGAGTAGTGATTTCCATTCATATTCCTGTTCGTTTAAGAAGATGGATCCTCGAAAATTCTCGTCCTGTAACGTCGATAAGACGACTTTCACTTTGTCTTCCAGCTCTTCTCTTGTTGGTGCACTTACATAATGCCTAAGGTGAACACGTTTAACGATCTCTCCTTCTTCAGACACCTGATTGTACAGCTGCCGTAAATCATCGTAGTTATTTTGCGCTTCTATAATACCTGCATTATCTTTTTCATTAATAATTCTGGAACTCTGTTCAGCCATTCCTTTGTTTAAACCATCTCGGACTTTGTAACGATCGTCAGAGACAATATCCATCGTAGTAATGACATTCTCCATATTGAAAATAGGCTCTAACCAAAAGTTTGAAACATTTTTAGGGAAGGAATAGACATGGACACAAACTTCATAACCGTCTCCTTTTCGAGTAAAGGTTTCGTGAAATTTAATTCCTCCTTGCGGTTGGATATGGGCCAGTAAAAAAGGGTTATATCCTTTTTCTTGTGTTTCTTCGGCATCACTTTTCTTTTTTAGAAATGAGAACATTCCTTAACCCCTCTTCTCTAATTTAGAATTTTGATTATATAGCTTATAGAGCAAATCTAGCTTCTTTTCATCAGTTAACTCAATGACCGGAGCGACTCGACCAAGATAGCGCCGACAATTGTTTCTATACTCAGCAAGCTGTTTAAGGCTAGTCGCGTAAATGTATAAATAAAATTCTCTGTTTGTACGGTAGGTCTCTAAAAACTGCAGTTCCTCCCTTTTTCTAATTAAAAAACGTTCATAAAGAGGCGCCTTGTTCTGTGCAATCTTGTAATTAATCGCATCCAGTTGCTTTTTCATGTTAACCGGAAAATTCATAGACACGATCTTGATATCGGGTGCATACGATTGAAAGAACTTGGCCATTTTCATGATGTCGTATTCGGTTTCCTGGGTGGATGGAGAATAAATATCCTTACTCAGAAGTTGCACCACGTCCAAATAGCCCCCATCTCCTTTTAATTGAAAGGATCCTTCCTCGGTCATGTCCTGAATGGGAAGAACTTCAGCTATGGATGGAATGGCCACCTCTCTCTTTTTCTTTTTAACTTTCGACCTTTGCTGCTTCTTGTTTTTCTCAGTAGTATTTCGTTCATCAAAAAGAGCCATTTTTTCGGAACTGTCTTCTTTAAAGAAAGAGTGGTCTTTCTTATTCTTCTTCATTTAAAGGCCCCCTCATTTTTCTTTCCTGCTACTTCATGAATCAGGTCAAAAAATACGCCGACCGTCTCATGCTCCCATCCAGACAACCACCGAATCTTCCGTGCTTCTATTTGTGTTAAGTCTCGTCCAAGCTGTTCTTCAAGAAGTGCCTTAAATTTTTGAAACGCATATTCTTCATCATTTAACCCTTCATCTTTGATCATCATTCCTACCACCCTCCCCTTCTTTTTTATCGATAGCACAATAAGCAATTCGTTCCCTTGTGACAGCTAAGAACAAAGCTTTGGACATACGCAGTTTGGGGTTCGTTTTGGGCCGGATCAACCAAGCAACCATCAATAAGATCCAAAAGATCGCATAGTACCAAACGAATGAAGAATGAACGACATACCGGAGTGTAAAGCCTATGCCGCCCAGGATGAGGACCACAAGTAAGTCTGTAAGGTAAAATAGACGGTTGATCTTCAACTCACTTCCAATTTCAGATGGAATCTTGTATTGCAATAAAAACACTCCTTCATAACAAAACGCGGACCAAGTTAAGACTCAGGCCCGCGTTTCTTGATTTTATTTATCCAGTTCTCCGTAGTGTTTCGAGATAAGTTATACGTCCGTTTTGCACTTTGAACCTTAGGATTATTAGTAAATCGCTCACCCAATCGATCTTTCATATATCCTCCTAAAGTTCGCTGCTCTGTTCTATATTGATTCGGCATAGATATATCATTTGTACTTTCTGGAGCTTTCATATCTGATGTTTTTGTTTTTGTGCTTGCAGCTATTTGGTCTGTCTCTTCCTTAGGTTCATTATCGTTCGCATCTAAACGTTCACTTCCTTTTTCACTACTACCTATATTTCCTTGTCTTGTTTCTTTCATAGGTTTATTAGACAAAGGTTGCTCATAGCTGTGGTTTGAAGATGGGACATCCAATCCTCCTGGGAAGCCTTCTTGTAGAGATGCCATAGAGGATCCCTTCTCCGGAGAAGGCTGTGATTGCCCCTGATTTTCATGGGTAGCAGGAATATTTATTTCCTCAGATCTTCTGGTTTCCTTTCCTTCCAAAGAACCTTTTTGGCTTTTCTGATTGTATGTCATTGGACTTGGCTCTTTCTTTTGCGAGTTTCCTTGAATTCTATTTCCTTCTTTTGAAGAGAAACTAGATGACGGATCACTTTTTCCATTTGTCTGCGCTTTTCCTTCACCTTTGCGCCCATAGATACCAGCGGGTGCTCCAGCTGTTCCGGCACCTGTATTCATCAAGGCTGATACACCACCACTTGTAATAGCTCCTGCAGCTTTCTTCACGGGAGGTCCGAGTGTTTTAGAAGCTAGGTAACCACCCATCGCAACATGCCAGGCATTTTTCAATCCAGCATCAATTCCAAAGAGTTTTTGCACGATGTTAGGACCATCAATGACAGCCAAACTTCCTGCAATTAAAGCAATCAGATACCCAAGTCCTTCAAGATTATTATTTATAAAAGTTGTGTAATACATATACACACGTAAGCTTAAGAAAATCATGATAAGCGAAGCAAAAATGCTTCCAATATTCCTAATGATCGCTTTCAATCGCTGACCCGTGGATATATCCGAATACGCCATAATTAGCGCCACGATATGATTAAAGCCAAGCTCAAAACAGAGCTTGGCTACTTTAATCGATATTAATATCATGGTAAAAGCCATAACGGAAAGGGTTACGATGGCAGTAAACCAATCCACATGCCACCGGTAGTAATTTTCTGGAAGGAAATCAAACAGACCACTTTTCCCTAACTCAACAAGCCCTTCTTCGCCATTTGATTCCAATCCTACTTTGTTCATTACAAGCCTTTGTCCTTTATTTGATAGGCTATCGCCATTAGATTTTTCAAAACTATCGTCAATCGTTTCATTAATGGATATTTTATCAATTGAGTCTGGGCTTATATGATGTTGTTCTTCTACATCTGGATCTGTCCATTCTGTTTCTTCATAAATGACTATGTCTGTAATATGGTCTTCCATTACTCGATCGGAGGTGGTAAAAGAATCTGTTTGTACTTTCGCTACGTCCATCGCATCTCCAGTAAAGTCATTCACTTTCCCCATTCCAAAAGACAACAGAGTAATCGTCATTATAGATATAAATAGATTCATTGGAATGTCAGATCGATTCTTTTCTTTATTAAATATTAATCGAAAGCCGATCATTCCCAATGAGATGGCGAGCATAATGTAGAGAGCAGGCTGAATGGTTTCGAGAAAGTTAGTCACGGGATCGCTTGAAAAGAAATCCGTTAAGGTTAAGACCTGATCAACCATTCCTTCCAGACCATCAACAATCATTTTCAAGAATAATATCGTTCCCCACCCTACGATCCTTAACCCAGATGTAAAGATATTATTCGTTGATAAGACTTCGGAAAACCTTAACAATATCTCTAACAGTTCTTCATCGGACACTCCATCACCACCTTTATTATTATTCCCTTTTTCATCCCTGCTCTACTGGTGTTTCTTGTTCTTCAATTAACTTATCTATTTGTTTGCGAATGTGACTATACACTTGTCGGTTAATTTCTTGATGATCGCCTAAAAGCTTTAAGTTATAAAGAAAAGCTTCCATAGGTTCATCATTCATTTCCTCCTCACTGTGTTCTAAATGAGGAGCAATTTGTTGATGGATCAGGGAGAATGTGCTTTTATCAAAGAACTCACCGACTTTTTCCTTCCTCCACCATTCCATAGATTGTTCTGAATCACTGAATGGTCCATTTTGCGAGTGATTTTCCACATCCTCTACCGGCTCGTCTGTCTGTGCTTTATTAGAATAGCCAGTTTGAAAATCAATAACTAAGTCTGCTGGATGAACATGGCGGTGTGGGGTAGAAATCTCTTCTTCCGTAATTGATCTACCTGGACGGAATTCTGAACTAAGATACGTGTGAGCATATTTCATACTGTATTTTCCTGTATTATAAATAGGAAAGGCACGAATCTTTCTTCCTTTTTTATCACGACGTAATAGCACACGTCGCACCACCGTATCTCCTTCCTCCAATTCCTGCAGTTCATTAGCCGTTAGAAGGTCTCTTCCTTCCGTACTTTCTGTTTTCGACTTATCCAGGGAAAAGGTAGATCCAGACCGTGTTTCAGTATTTAACGTTTTCTTTCCTAACTTGGAAGAAAAATAGGAAGCAGAATCATAGTCAGCACTCAATATATAAATTTCATTTCCGCAGTTACCTCGGATTGTGGCTTGCCCATCTTCTCCATACAAATCTTTTAATTGAGCATAGGATTGAACAACTAAGTGAAAGCGAATGTTTCTTCCCAAACATACCGTAATTTTATTTTCCATATCTGCTATCGCAGGCATATTCCCAAACTCATCTAACATAAAGACCACTTCACGCAAGCATTTTTGCCCTTTAGCAATGGCTGCATTCTTGGATAGTACATAATACAATTGGCTAACGAAAATAGACGGTATAGCATGAGTAGACGTATCATAATCGGGTGTAACCATAAACACAGCAATAGGCTTAGTGGAGTAAGTAATTTCTTTCACTTCCATAGTGCTGCTGGCAGACGAGTAAGAGAAGTAAATCTTGCCCGTCTCCTCATCCACTTTGTCAATCCGAATGGTTGATCTATCCTTTTGAACTTCTTCATCTTCAGAAGAAGCAGGAGTGGATTCCTGAGACACAATTAAATGATCTCCTGCCCCTAATGAAGTTTTAAAGTTGATGGTCCATGTCCCACTCTCTCCTGCTTGATTGATCTCGGTTGATCCATCTGGAAAGGAAACCTTTACTTTGGAAAAAGCATGACCACGCCCCTTAATACTTTGACCGAAACCCACTCTTTTTAAATCTAAAGAGTTTTTAGCTGTCATCTTAGCTGTTTCACTCATTGTAAACTTCGTCAATCCATTCATAGCTGTCGTGAAAATGCTTGAACGAGTATTTCCTTTAGAAAAATTACTCGTGGCGTACTGACCTTTCGCTACATGGGATTGGGGTAGTTCTTGGAAGAATTGATCCAATGCATTGTACTCTTGGCCATCTTCATCCATTTCATTTCTAGTCCCTAACTCTGAGAGCATGTTGGCGACCGTGTACATCGTAATTTTCTCTTCCATCCCTTCGGTTATGCTTTTCTCTGTAACCGCAAGGATCATAGCATTCACAAGTGATTTAGCTGAATCATCCCACATAGGTTCTTTAGCATTCGGATTGTGGTAAAGCATATGAGTAATGGTTTCGCAAAGAGTTTGAGCTGTAGAATAATCCCCATCCTTATAAGATTGTTTAACCAACTCTAGCAAATTGAAGCTCATGCTTTGCATGGGATTCATTAAGTTTAAGACCTCAACCTCATAACCTCTTCTCTCCAGCGTCTCCCGGCTAGAAGCAAATAACTCGCCTTTAGGATCATTGATGACTAAAGAGGGCTGATATTCAGCACGAGAGTAGGCATCTATGGTTGGAATAACATAGGTTTGGCCCTTACCACTCCTTGTCGTACCAATAATTAGATTATTGACAGGTGACGGATCAATAAAAGCTTTGTCCCCTTTTCTAGATAACACAGGGCCTCCTTTACCTTTATATGGTTGTTTTCGATCAGGAATGGCCCTGTACTGTTGTTGAATTTCTTTTCTCGTTGCAAATCTCTGGGAACCTTTTTCGTCCGTGCCTACGGGTTTAAAGTTACTTCTAAGTTTGTAAATCATGTTGGCTATACCGACTAAGCCGATTAAGGCCGCTATTCCATAGTAGAGAGGTTGTTCTTGCATATGAAAATCTGTCAAAAATGAAGCTTTAATTTCTATTGGTTTACTGAATTCTGGGAAAGTCTTTAAGGTTGACCACATGGCATATCCCAAATTCCATACGAAAGTACTGACCAGCATCGTGGATATAAAAAAACAGATGCTTAGGAGAATAAGCACCTGTTTTTTAGCAATGACTGATTTCAAATGAATCACCCTCTTATATATTGTTCTTTTGGCCCTCCAGCTCATCTTGTTGTTCCTTAAGCGAATCGATTTTAGATTGATTTTGATCTTCCGATTTTTTCTCTGTTTCTATTTGGCTGTTTATCTTCGTCAACTGTTCCTCAATTTCTTGATACTCATTAATCTTTTTATTCAGTTCATCATTTTTCGCTTCACTGGCCATCTTTTTTGCATCTTCCAATTGACCAAGCCTCAAATAAGCGATCCCCTTTTGTTTATACAGTTCAGGAGACATCGCCATATCTTGAATATCCACCGCCTGTTTGTATTCCCCATTATGAAAGGCTATTTTAAATTCACCCAAAGGACTTGGATAAGCTTCTTGAAAGGAAATCAATTCTTCCAGACCATGAACTTTCATGACTTGCTCAGCCAGTGAAGAAGAGTTTTCCTTGCCTACATATTGCAAAGCTTGATCATACTTTTTAAGTTCCACCAGAAAATGAAGCAATGTTTTGCGCTCCGATTCCGTTAAGGTTTCCATTCCTTGTAACTGATCAACAGCTTTTTTCTGCTGACCTGTCCAATAACCTTCATAAGCCGTTTTTACATTCTCCGTTTTTTCCAGCTCTTGTGTTGTGGCTCTTAGATCTTTGCCTTGATTGCTTAGAAGTATAAATAGAGTGATGGATGTAACTATGGCTACCACTAATGTGGTACTGATCATACTCACAAAAAATTTGCCACGCTTACCAAGTTGCTTCCAACTCGATTTTTGTACTTCCTTTTCTTTCAATACTCCTGTCATATCAATTTGATAAGATGCTGGTGTATTAGAAGTTAATTGTTGAAGAAAGACATCCCTTTTTGTTTCTTCATTTTTATTTTGCATGGGTAACTCTAAAAGCTTTTGACAAACATGGTCATAAATATTTGATGTTCCTTCTGCTCCCATTTCATATGAGCCGTTGTACAGCTTGTCTCCTTCTTCATTAAATATCATGAAATCTAGCAGAATTGGCTTGGCATTTTTCTTCTTTAATTTAGCATCCAATTCTGCTGTTAGAACGACAATTTCCTGGAAGGAATAAGGGTGAAAGCTCGAAATTTCACCATCCATTTTTGATGTGAATAATACCCTCATAAACCTACACTCCTTTAAAAGATCACCTGACTGTCAATGTATTCAGCGATAGCTGTAGCTCCCATTAGAACGACAAGTCCAACGGCACCACCAATAAACCACACGATAGAGCTTTGGCGGCCTCTAACTCCACCCCAGATAAGATGGTAGGCTCCTATACCAAAAGCAATGGCAGCCGAGATAATACCCAAAAGCTGCATGGCGGTTAAAATTGATGCCCCTGTAGATTGTAAATTACTAATGGCAGCAAGCATGGAATAATCTGCAAAGTACTTCATTAAAATCTCCCCTTATTAAATATTTTTGTTTTTGTTTTCTTCATCCGCCCCTTTGTAATGGAGCAATGACTTCATAACGACATCTTGGTTTTGTTGAATGTAGTCTTGATGTTTTTCATGAAGCCACTCATTGTAAGAAATGTCTTGGATGGTTAGCAGTGTCTGAACTAAGTCTTTTGATTGCTTAAGTTCACGATTAGTAACGCCCATTCACCTTCACCCCCTTTCAAGGTTTTTATCCATAAAAAAAGAAGCGATCTATTAAAGATCACTTCCATTAGGATGAAGTTTCGTTGATGAATTTTTGTATAGCTTGATCCCTATCTTCAAGGGTTTGGTATTTCTGTGTTTTTAAGGAGATACGGTTCTGTAATTGTCCACCCTCATAATAACTTAGAGATTGGAAGAGTTCACTACCTTCCAAACCTATTTCATTCAGATCCATATCCCCATCAAGAATTTTTTGATTCTGAGCATTAATTTCTTTCACATTAATTTCTTCAATATTCTCTTCCACTACCTTGATATATTCATCTCTTTTTTCTTCCTCAGACGCATCAGTTACTAAAATATAAACATTGTCACTGTCTTGCAGAGTTTCTTTCATCTCACCTGGTGATAATGACTCGACTTGACCTGTGGCTCCTTGAGATCCGCAACCAACTAGGATTAAAACTACAACAAATCCAGCCAAACCACCGACCCAACGCTTTGCCATCAGATCAATCTCCTCTCAAGTGATTTGTATAACGATTCTAACACCTACTCAAATATAAATCCACATTATGGAAGATAGATCTTTATTATTAATGATTGTTTATGGCGAGATACAATCAACCCTATGTAGAAGGATTATTCTTTCTACAATGCACAACGTTTCTAGCCTATACGAAGAACTTTATGTATCTAGGATAAACTATACAAAGCTTCATCAGTTTATACCTCACTTTATATAAGTAAACCATAATAGATACAACGCTTACCGGGTCACAAGATGCGTTTCACGTAACACGCATCAAACGGTCATCGACTGTTAGGAAAGTTCTATGACCTTTCAGTTTCCTAACGTAGATATATAGTTTTCAATGTTCAATATGTGCTATTTAAGCACGTGTTAAAATCGTTATATTTACTTCACAGGTTTCAGCTCACTCATAGGGTTTTTGCGTTTAGCAATGGTTCTGAATTGATCATCTTTTACGGTTCGAATTCGATAATAGATACTAGCCAGCTTTTCAGTAGTACCATGACGATCAACCGCCCAAATACCACGCACATCATATCTTTTTCCTTCAAAGGTTTTTACATTGTCAGCTTGTGAAGCAATGTCATAATAAGCAAAGTGCTTTTTATTTGATTTCACCTTATCTTACCTCCCAAGTTTATGGTTCTCCCGCCACACTAAGCTTCAATTGTTCTAATAAAATGTCTATAGCTGAGCATTTACCATCCCTGATAGAAGCTATATCTTCTTCGGAAAGATTATATCGATCATCAATGGATTCAAGAATATTCTCTCTCGATCTTTTTAGCTTAATCGCTAACTCAATGGTTCGAGCTGTATCTTCGATGCTAGGTTTTTTATTTATATGATGCTTTTCTTGTTCATCACGGTTTTTAAACCATTCCGGTAATACCTCCTGACTTTGTGATTGTTTGGAATACGTAGCTTTATTAGCCTGCTTGTTCTTATATTCAACTTCTTCAGCATCCGCCTGTTCTACTGTTCGTATCCCTTTATTTATCCAGGATTGAAGGATGCTCTTAACGTAGCCCCATGTCGGTTTATTTCGGTCCAAGGAACGCTTCATAGCCTCCACAATTAATGGATCCCCAAGGTCTTCAACCCATTTCACTATTTCTTCTGAGATTTGAGGACGTATAATCCCAAAGTTGTTTTGGTAAAATTGAATGCTGTCACAATCCAATCGTTCAGAAGTTGTTGTAGTAATGAATTCTTTTACATTCTTAACTTCTTTAAGTTCTCTGCCATTCTTGTATGTGTCTTTCTGCTGTCTCTCTGATGACGAGGAGTTGTCGTCTTGTTGTTTTTCTGCTGTTGTTTTGTTGTCGTATTCTTCATCGTTAGATTGATAAATCCCCCAGTTTTCAACGGTTATTACACTATATTTGTTGGTGGTATTTATACTAATGACACTGTCTTCCTGAAGTATTTTTATATAGTCACGAACGGTGGATTCATTCATACTTAATTCAGAAGCAGCTTTTTTACGGCCAAATATAAATTGTCCAGGTTTAAGAGTAACCTTTTGCCTCCCTACTCTCGATTCTGTACTTTTATGGCTTGCCTTCGTCAGACAATAAATGAACACTTTTAACAACTTCTCATTTTCGAAAATTTCACTATGAAGAATTTTACGATGAAGCTTTAACCACCCCTGCACAACCTCACCTCCTAATTTAATAATCTCTTAGAATATAGAGTTTGGTGATGATTCTTCCAAAGCTTTAGCCAATTGATTTCATATCTTTCACAAACAGTAGCTAAATACAGGGTAGAGAAATGAATAACACCAGTCATAATTTCAGCTGATTTCCGTATGTCATGAATCTTAATAGAGTGCTTATCGTGTAATTTTGCAGTTAAATTTACATTAGCTAATACATTAATAGCCTTCTGTAGTTCTTCCTCTAATAGAAGTTGTAAGAGAAAATCATCCTCTTCTACTTCCGGTCCCTCTAAGCGAGAGATCCCCCACCCAACATATTCATTAACAGCTTCAAGTGCTAACCAAGGATTGTTATACTTCTCAATAAAATATTTAGTGGATACAGGAGGAATCTTCCGTTCTCCCCCTTCCTGTTTAGAGATATACTCTCTTGACTGAAACATATCTACAGCTAACTGTTGCTGGGTTTTATTTTTGTTTTTCCTTAAATCCTTCATTAACTGCGCTGATTTGCTTTTATTAATAGTTTCCCCCTCCTTACTTATTGATTTGTACCATTGATTGCTTTCTCAGAGGTATATACTAGATTCATAGAGTCAAACAACACCAAAGTTTCTTTCCGGAGCAATATCATCAGATACATCAACATGATTTCTAATCCATGTAATGACTAAATCCTTGGGGTAAAGTGTCCGGCCACCTACATGAACTTTTGGAAAGTCCTTGCGCTTTAATACGTGAGCATCAAGAGATTGTACACTGACATTAAACACACGCTCAGCTAATTTTGTTCGATCAAGTAAATAGGGTAATTCCATTTCTTTCTGAACATCTTCTTGTGCTTTTTTAGCAATATCATAAAAAATATCATAAACCTTGTTATTAAAATCAGATTCGGGTTGCAGTTTAGCTTCAAACATCTACAACATCTCCTTATAAGTTTTTTGTTCCTTTAAGGAACATTGGTTTTCAAAAAAATTTGTCCACTTGAACTCTAGGGCAAAAGCTATGTCCTTGGCTGTTTCTACTGTAGGATTTTTAACTCCTGATTCAATATGGGTATAATAGCTTCTCGATATGTTTGATTTAATAGCTGTTTGTTGTTGCGTTAAATCCTTCTGAAGTCGAATCTCTTTTAACCACATCCTCAATTTATTCACCTCCTAAAGTTCCTTTAAGGAACATCTTACAATGTATTATAAGTTCCTTTAGGTAACATTGTCAACAATATCCATATAATTCTTTTACACTTTTAGGAACTTTTCTTTAAGTTACTTTGAGAAACATTTATAATGAATACATAACACACTATAATCTAGTGAAAAGCATGGTGGTATTAACATGAATTTTTCAGACAGGCTGAAAAGATGCCGACAAATAAAAAAAGAGGAAAATCCAAATTGGACCCAAGATTATATTGCGAGGCAAATTGGAGTAGCTCGAACAACTTACACAGCTTATGAAAGAGGAACTAAAATTCCTACTTTAGATACTGTGAACAAAATAGCTGACCTCTTCGATGTATCCACTGATTACCTTTTGGGCCGATCAGATATTTCAGATCATCAAGTGGATAAAAGCAATGAATTTGATTCCATAAAAGAAGTGAATAAATTGATGGACCAATACGGAATCGAAGATGCAGCTTTTTTTGACTTGGAAAAGTGGAAGTCAATGAGTCCAGAGCAGATAAGAGAATTAGAAAGTTATTTTCAATATTTAGTGAAAAAATCTAAAGAACTTGAAGAAAAAGAAAATAAATAAAAAGCAGGGAACTTCACTTATAGGAAGTCCCTGCTTTTATGTTTAATCAGGATAGAGTGTACGAATCTCCATCTTCTCCCTTACTTTTAAGATTCGAAATCGAGATTACACGTTAAGTTAAAACTTTCAATAATTCAATTTCATCTCTTATTGGAATACCATCATTACCAATAAAGGGGATCTCTGGTTTAATTTCTCTGGCCTTCTTAACTGCATCGCTTAAAAGCTTAGACAAAACAAAACCTCGTTTTTGATAGAACTTTAGCGCTAATAAATTGTCGTTTGTTGTGATAAGTCTAACGAGTTTACACTTTTTCTTAATAGCGAAACTTTCCACTGCTTGTACTAACGATGTTCCTATTCCTCTTCCCTCTTCAATACTATCTAAGGATATAATTTCACATTCGTTATCTCTGATGATGTAAGTAATTAAGCCAATAATTTCATCTTCTTCATTTATAACAGTAAAGCCCTCTAATGTACTGCAATCATAAATTCCACTGGTAATTACCATTTCTGGACTTCCCCAATGCGAATTTAAAAATTTTTTCACTTTATCTTTTGATACCTCTTCAATTGCGGTTATATTCAAATAGACCACCTCAATTGTTATTACTGCTTTTTCCATAATCTAAAAGAGTCTGTCTGCCTTATTAAAAAATGCATCCATAATAATTTCCGTACTGCAAATTTTTTAGTGAAACTCAGTAACCAGTATCACTGTTTGAAGGACCGATAACTGGATCTAGTTCTCTCTCTAATATCTCCACTGGGATAGAAGTCATTGTATTAACTCCTTTCATATTATTTAAACACACTTTAGTTAGCTGTTTTCACCGCCGGTGTATCTTTTTGTGTTTTTTCCTTTAACCTAGGAACAATTGAATAAATTATTAAGGCAGGTGCAATACACAAACCTGCTGCTACAAAGGTTATTGCTAACCCGAACTGTGCTGCAATTAGTCCAAAAATTATACCTGATGAAATTTCACCTAGGGCACCGACACCGGCATTCAATGAAAAGAGTGTAGTTTTATAGGAGTCAGGGAAAAATTTATTCAAGTAACTTGTCTCAATTGGGTGTCTAATATCTTCCATTGCTAATACCATAGCTACTGAAGCTAACCCGACTGATCTAAAACCAGTAGCAATGATAATGGATAATACCATCCCTAAACCATCGACTATTGTCAGGGCTTTATACGGACTCTTCTCTATTTTCTTCTCTAACCTTATTGTTAACATCAGTAATAAAAACGATATAGCACCAGCAACTGCAAAAATGTATCCAAGGGTTTTTTCAGATACACCTATTTCTCCCATATAAGGTTGCCAATACCTGGAAATAGTGTCATATACTAAAGCTGTGAAAAATCCAGCTATCACAATCAAAAATACACGCCTTTGATTCATCATTATTTTCAGGCTACTTTTAAGAATATGGACAAACGAGGTGTTCTCCTGTTCCAAATCAATCTTAGGTACAGAAACGAAAAGTAACATCCACACAAATAAGACAAGATAAACTGTTACTACCAAGACAAATGGTAGGTAGGGGTTAACGGTATATAGATAACCACTAGATATACTTCCTAAAATTATTGTTAAAATCATTAATTGAGTGTTTTTCATTATTTCCTTTCCGAATTGTTCCTCTCCTGCTACTCTACTCATCCAAGTTTCATAAGCACCTGATATCAATGAGTCAGAAAGGGCCCACGCTACCAGTGCTGCAATACACACTATTAAGGATTCTATAAAAGGGAAAAACCCCCATGTAAGAATAGAAAATAGAAATGAACCGACTATAGAAACTTTTATACCAAACCGATCTGCAAAAGTGCCTGATGGTACTTCAAAAATGAACTTAGCTATCTCGAATAATGCTCCCAGTAAGCCGATTTCAAGTAAGCTATATCCCTGATGGACTAAGTAAATTATCCAGATAGGAGAGAAAATCCCCATTGCTAGTCCTCGTAAAACCGAAAATGAATAAAATATTCGCATCACAAGTTCCTTTCCAATAAAGCCTCTTTCACACAAATAATATTGTATTCTAAGGCTTCTAATAAATGATCTTCAATGTCTTCCCGCCCTAAACCTAAGGTGTTAAGAATCTCACTCATAGTGTTTTCACCATTTACTTTTAAAAGAAATTCAAACCAGAGTCCTACGTCTTCTCTCAAAAGTATGAATTCTACTTGTTCATTATTTAGAATATACATCTTTTGATCATTGGATTTTATTATTTCTATTCCTGGAGATAACTCAAAAACATCTTCTTCAATAATCTTAATTTGTTTAATCCCCAACTCCGTAGCTATTAGCCTTTCTTCACTAGACCAATCTTCAATTTCTAGACTGCTTAAGACAATAGATTCTCTTTGAAAGCTTTGAGTGTTTTCAGCAGCCATGCTCGACAATAACCCCATATTCACAATTCTTAGTAAGAATTCAAAATTCATTAAACTAGGGTCGTCATCCATGGATGAAAATATTGAATAAAGATGGTCAGGGTTAAGGATGTCTGTTGATCTACTAAGTGATTCACTAAGTAATTGATAGTCATTTGCCTTCAAAAGGTTATACATCATTCGGTGAGTCGACTTTACATCTTTACCATAAAAGAATGGAACTTTTTCTCGGAATCTATATGCGTCTCTTACTTTAGAAACTAAACCCTTTCTCAAGATTTGCTTATCCCATAATAATTCGCTTTTTAGCTCCTCGGGAATTTTTGCTAGAAACTCTACAATTCTATGATCTAAAAAAGGTACTCGGTTTTCTATGTTGTTTACTGCAGCAACTCGATCTTCATGCCAGCAATTGTACATCTGAAGGTCTCTATATTTGGTGAGTAAATATGAATCCAATGGACTTCCTTTAAACTTGTCATTACTAACCTCTTTTAAAAATGACTTAGCTATCGGTGATATCCCAAGGTTCTCCTCCCACACTCTTAAATTGGAAGTATCAGAATTTCTATAGATACGATTCTCATCCATCATGTCCAGAGATGATAAAAAACCTTTCCAGTCGTTTTCGTAAGCTGGCGACAATATTGTACTGTATCCCCCATTAAACTCATCACTGCCTTGGCCAGTCAGAATCACCTTTAAATTTGGATATAATTTTTTTGCAAATTTATGTAAGTGGAATTTATAAACTTGTTCGGGACCACAGTATGGCGTTTCACAAACCCACAATAGTTTTTTATAAGTATCGGGTTCAATAATAGAATAGTCGTCTTGGCGAAATAAGACTTGATGGTTTGTTAATCCCATTTCTTTTGAAATCATGTGAGCATATTTCGCATCTTCATTCGCATATGTGCTGGGGCTTAATACTGTAAATGTAGGTATATTTTTATGGGTGGATGCTAGTGCAGTAACTGCTACAGAGTCAATTCCTCCACTTAAAAAAGAGCCTACTTGTACATCACTTTGAAGGCACTTTTGAACTGAATCTTCCAATAGCGCGTGATACCCCTCAATCCAATACTTTTTGTCGTGTGCACGATCGGAACCAGAACGTAGAATTTCTTCTAAACACCAGTACCGCACTTCATTAAGTTCGTTGTTAAAGAGATTCACTTCAATGAATGAACCTGCTTGCACTTGGTGAATTCCCTTAAAGAAGGTAGAGGCACCACTCAAATGAGAAGAGCCTGCACCGCTAATCCATGGGTCGGTAAGTGCCTCTCTCCAGTTGAATTCTTTAGGACATTTAGGATGTTTCAATAAACTTTTTATTTCCGACCCAAAGACAAGTTCTTCAGGGGAATTATGATAAAATAAAGGTTTAATACCGAATCGGTCTCTAGCCAAGAAAAACTTATTTTCGTTCTGATCATAGAGAGCAATTGAATACATCCCAACCAAGTCATCTAAGAAGGCAATCCCCTTCTCTTCATATAAATGAACTAAAACCTCACAGTCAGAAGATGATCTGAAGGTGTGGTTTGATCTTAGTTGCCTTATTAATTCTTTAGAATTGTATATTTCCCCATTAACAGCGATAATAATGGATTTATCTTCATTGTAGATAGGTTGGGAGCCATTTTTTATGTCTATAATGGATAAACGTCTAAATAATAATGCAACTTTATCGTTAACAAAAAATTGTTCGTCGTCTGGGCCTCTGTATTCGATTTCATTTATCATATTCCTTACAATGTTTAGTCTGAATTCTCTAGAACTATTTTTATTATGGCTGATTATGCCTGCGAGTCCACACACTCCATTCCCTCCCTGATCATTTGAATATGTAGGCTTTTTCTAAGCCATCTTCTTTCTCAATTGTCATTTTAATTCCTATTTTTTTCGCATTTTGAATAGCTAAATTTGCTGCATAACTTCCAAAATCCGAAGGGTCTATATCAAAAAAGAAGAAGGACTCAGGTAATTGTTTTTCATACCATGTTTCAGTAATCACAATGTACATATCTTCTTCTTCTTTGAAGCTGATCTTATCGTAAAGTAAATTTCTCCCTCTTATAAAAAGTTTCACGAAGTTTTCAACCTTTAATTCATTGCTAAGGTTTGACCACTGTTCGTAATAACCTTTCTCTTCATATTTGCCTTGGACCCAATCAACCAAATTATCATGCGTCATACCCACTTCATTTGCCAACGATAGTAAGATCCCTATGTAATTAACTATTGAGTGGGCACGTACAGTAACTAATTCTTCCCCTTCTAACAGCGATATGTTTTCTTTTATATTCATAAAAAGTCACTTCACTTTTATCGCTTCTAGTTCTATAAGTTCTTTTACTAGGCCAGTCACATCGTTAATGCATTCATCCATTTCCACATTGTATTCACTAGTTATACGTTGGCATATTTCCTCTAAAGTGTTCTTTCCATCAATATTATTATAAACATCCGAAGCAAGTTCATTGAGGGTAATTCCGGCAGGCTCAATAATAGTACTCTTTAGATATTTGCGTGATTTTTGTTCATTGTTTTTCTCTAGGATTAAAGTTTTTTCAATCATTTTTTCACCTCATTTAGTAATAGTTAAGATCCATGTAACTGAAGGGGTTTCTTCCTTATCTTGGTCTCCTACCCATAAAGACTCCTGGTCTTCCAGTTCATCCATAGCTTCAATGAAATCTTCTGGTGTGAATTTGAAAGGTTCTAGAGTGTATTCAGTTATCTCAGCCTGCTCTAAGAATTGCTCGATTTCTTCAAAAGTATAACTTTCATCAAATGCTTCTTGTACGAATCTAAAATATTCGTCTTCCTTGATATTACGCTTCATATTCTTAAGATGGCTTTTATCGACTGGAAGTGTGTCTAGAATGACTATCTTACCTTTCGGCTTTAGAACACGGTAACATTCCCGTAACCCTTGAGCTACATCTTCCCAGTGGTGAAGACATGAATAAGAAACAATCAAGTCAGCGTAATTATCATCATATGAAAGGTTATGGACATCGTTTATGTCAAAAGAGATATTTTCTGCTAAACCAGCTTTATCTGCTTCATCTTTAGCTATAGAATGCATAGCAGGGTTAATATCAACAGCATGTATCCTAGCCCCCGTACGGTTTGCTAATTGGATACTTAAGTAACCAGGACCTGTGCCCATATCCAATATTACTTCATTCATTGGATTATAATATTTGCTAATATTAGCGCCCATTAATGGATATAAATATGATTGGTACTTATCGACAAACTCTTTATAAAGAATACATTCATCCGATGTGATCATTACTTTTCACCTGCTTGTATTATTGAAATAATAGGCGCGATAGCCTAGTTATTAATCTGTATTTAATTATTGATTAATGACCTCCTGCAACGATTGCACGACGCAGTTCAAAAACGCGTGGCTTTTTATAAGCTTTTTTCATATAAGTAACCCCCTTTCTCTATGTATTTTCGTCGGCTTGAATTAATGACCTCCTGCAACGACCGCACGACGCAGTTCAAAAACACGTGGCTTTTTATAAGCTTTTTTCATATGAGTAACCCCCTTTCTCTATGTATTTCCGTAGGTTTGAATTAATGACCTCCTGCAACGACTGCACGACGCAGTTCAAAAACACGTGGCTTTTTATAAGCTTTTTTCATGTGATTAGCCCCCTCTCTCCCTTGCTACCGCGCTTCATAAATAAATTATATTTTTTGACAATTTAAGTCAATAATTAATCTTATGCGCAAACGCATAAAAATTACAAAGAGAGAAGAGAGCACTCTGTTTAGGGTAACAATACTTCTGAGAAAAAAATTTGATTTTTTCGTTGTAATAGACAAAAGCCAAACAATCGTATAGGGTAAGCTTTAGTTTTATTTACCGGGAGGGATTTTAATGTCTATAAAATCAGAAGTGTCTATGTTAGAAGAAATTATTTCTCCAATCACATTAAGGGAATTTAAGGAGAAATATTGGCCACTGAATCCACTAGTATCACCAGGGAATTTGGAAAGGTTTAAAAGAATTAATGGTTTTGAGAAAATAACTTCCATTGAAGAAGCACTAAAAATATACTCTAATCCTGTAATGGTTGTTGGAGATGCAGTTATCGAGGAATTGGAAGGAATCTCAGATCGTATGCTAGTACCGCCTTCTGAAGCCTTAGAATGGTATGAGAAGGGTGCTGCATTAGAATTAGACTTTACGGACTTATTTATACCTCAGGTGAGACGGTGGGCTGATAAGCTGAAAGCTGAACTGGATTTACCTTTAGGCACAGGGGCTAAAGCTATTGTGTATGCTGCAAAGAACGGTGGTGGTTTTAAAGCTCATTTTGATGCTTATACAAACTTCATATTCCAGATTAAAGGGAAAAAAACGTGGAAGTTGCAAGACAATGTTAATGTGAACTATCCTGTTCAACATTATGATTTAGTAGAAGCCCCTTATTTACCCGAAGAATTAGATTCCTACTGGGACGGGTTACATCCAGAAGAAGAATTGCCTGAGGCTGATATAGTTGATCTAATACCTGGTACAATGTTGTACTTACCTAGAGGTATCTGGCATTCTACAGAATCTAATGAAGAGACCCTTGCCTTAAATATTACTCTAGGCCAGCCAACTTGGATGGATTTATTTTTGAGTACCCTTAGACAAGAAATGGTCAAAAACGAAGACTTCAGAAAACTAGCGTATAATTTTAATACTGTGCAAGATACAGATAAGGAAAAAATGAAAAAAAATCTAGAGAAAATGATTGAACAATTAGGCGAAATTGTTAATGGACTATCCTCTAGAGAAGTATTTCATAATCAAGATAAAGATTTTGACCCCTATCAAACTACTCAATTAGTTTTCAGGCAATTACTTACTGATTACAAGGAATAAAAAATGAAAAAAGGACGCTAATTTTCAATTAGTGTCCTTTTTTCATTTTTGTTTAAGCGATTTATTGATAGGAAAGTTATCTTTAAAGTAGTTTATTTCTTCATTTACTATACTTTTCAAGTGTTCTTTTGATTGTAAACTGTAGATCGTTTTTGCTTTTTCCAAGTAAGATAATCCATCCTCTATAGATAATTGGAAAAAATAATTACGCCCTATTTGATAATGAAATTCCGCAAATAAAAACATATCTTCATTCTTCTTACATTCAATGATTCCTTTTTCACAAACCTTCAAAGAGTCAACATACCTCTCTAGGTCAGTGTACACTTTAGAAAGATTATATGAGACCTTACTAAAAAGCCTTCTGTCTCTAATAGATGGAACCCTACCAACCATTTGGTAAGCGCTTCCCAAATGTTCAAGAGCTTTTTCAAGTAATGATTCATTCCTATAGATTATCCCTATGCTGTTTAATAGATTAATATCTAGTTCAGTAAATAATAAGCTTTTGTTTTGGTGTGAAAGACATGATAAGAGAGTTTTTATGGATTTTTCAAATTCCTTATCCAAATGATACTGATAGATACCTTTATGCCATAATAAGTAACTTCTTATAGGACCTTTTTTAAATAGAGGATTTTTTATTTCGAATTCCACAATGTTCTTAAGGAGTGAGTAATCTCTTTGCCTTCTGGCTTCAGCTAATTGAGACTTAACCTCAAGAAGGTAATCATTTCTTTGACTCTCTTCTTCATTCTCAAGAAAGTAATTTATATCAACGCCTAATCTATTGCTTAGTCTTAAGAGGACATAGTACGAGGGCAAATGTGTATTACTTTCTATTCTGCTTACTTCTGATTGAGAACATATGTTTTTAGCTAGTGCTTCTTGTGAAATCCCATATAATTTTCTTACGGTTTTAATTTTATCTCCGATTTTTTCTTCCATCTCATAATTCCTCCTTATGCATAAACACATAAGTTGTATCAAAAAAGTTAAAAACTCCCTCATAACTTCCAAAAATCTACTTTATCCAGGTGTATTGTACCATAATATGTTTTGTTTGCTCCAAAGATTTCATCTAATATTGGTTTGTAAAAATAAATAGAGGTGATTCCATTATGAAAAAAGTCTTAATAATCTTAGTGCTTGGATTAAGTTTATTGGGGGGCTTCTTGCAAGCTAATAATACCCATCAATCATCCGCTGACGAGATAAGCAAACAGGACTTACCAGATCAGCATTAAAAAATTATTGGGGGGATTGAAGCAGGAATTATTGAAACATGTGTCCTCCCCAATACTTTACCACTGCAAATGATGAGCGGTCAGTTACCACTCTTTTGTCTTTTAAACAGAACCTTCACTCTCTCCGGAAGTAGCAGCAGATAGTCCCCCTATAATATAGGATCCCTTAAAGACTATTTTTGAACCTTTTATGTAAGACATACTGATTAAATCCCTTCGGTTAACCCTCTCATAGTACCGATTCCTCTCTGATATCTAATATTTTATATCTAAGTTAGGTTGTTTCCAGGTATCTTGATTTTCTTCAAAAATATTGTAAAGAGCTTGATTGGGACTCCAAATTTTTGAAAAGTAAAATCAATAAAAAGGAGAGAAGATATGAAGTAGTTGGCATCTTCTCTCCTTTTCTATTTGCGAAATTTCACTTTTTAGAATGTTAGTTTAAAATAAACTAGAACTATATGAAGAGAATTACTTCATACCAATTCGTTCATAGATACCATTTAACCCTTTTTATTAGAATTGGAAATCACCATCTTTCATTAATAAAACTTCCGTTCCGTCTTCTTTCATCCCTACCACGTTCATATCTTCGGTACCAAAGGCAACATTGACTAACAAGAGGGACGTATTCAGTCCTGCTTCCTTCAACGCTTTCCCAGATAGGTTGTTGCCATGTTGTAGGTTGGAAGGAGAAGCGTTGCCGATGCCAATATGGCAGGTCGTATTTTCATCAAACAATGTGTTGTAAAAAAGCATATCCGCATTAGCAAGTGGTGAATGGTTAGAGACCAAGGCAATTTCCCCTAGATAATGGGAGCCTTCGTCTGTTTCGATCAAACTTTGTAACGGTTCCTGGCCAGTGGAGGCATCATAGGCCGTAATCCGTCCCTCTTCAAAAATGAGGGAGACATCATCGATGACACTTCCTCCATAGACAAGCGGTTTTGTGGCTACGAGTTTGCCATTCACCTCATCTTTATGGGGGGCTGAAAATATCTCCTCTGTGGGAATGTTCGGAAAGAAAGGGATTCCCTGGTTATCTGTCACCCCCCCGCCAATAAAGACGTGACTGTTTGGCATACCGACGACTAAATCCGTTCCTCGGCTATTGGTAAAATGCAGGGTGTCAAACTGGCAATCGTTTAGAAACGTTTTCCGAGACTCGAAGGCTTGGTCATGATTTTCCCAGTCTTTGATAGGATTTGTTCCATCTGCCCGCGCTCCACGTAAGATGGCTTGCCATAACGATTGCACGGCTTCTTCTTTACTTATTTGAGGAAATACCTTCGTGGCCCATGCGAAGGACGGGACAGCTAGAAGACACCAGCGTACCTCGTGGGACATAATCTTTGCATAATACTCCTCCAACTTGGTGCGGGAGGCCTTTTGAAAACGGCTGATCCGTTCTGGGGAAACATCCTTAAAGACATCGAAATCTTCAGAAATAACATGGATGTAAGCAGCATCCGCATTGTCCCATTCCTTAAAGCGGGCATGCTTCCAGTCTGGAAAGTGATCGATGGCAGCATCAGCGGCATGTATATAAAATGCTTGGGTAGACTGTTCGTCTGTCCAGTCCATCACCACATTTGAAGCCCCCGCTTCATAGGCTGCAGTTTGGATAAGACGAGCAAAAGTTGCGTTTTTTATGTCACTATGAATAACCACAAATTGATTTTTCTGTACATTTACACCAATTCGCACCGCAAGTTCGGCATACTTTTGCAATTGTTCTTCACTAACAAGCTCATATATTCCTTTCGTCATCACATATTCAGCTCCTAACTTTTTCCTTGATAGAATGTTAAATCGATGAAAGTAATTACACTCAAATGCTTTAGACCTTTTATGCACCCTCATTCTTTAAGCCAGACACTACAAGGATTTATTTAAGAAGGAAGCACTCCAGAAAGAATAGTGCAGCGCATTTCCTGGAAAGGTTCTTCTTTCCTTTCATCCATCCAAAAAAAGGATAGCCCTTCAGATTAATGAGGCGGTATCCTTTTCGATAGGCTCTGATAAAAGAGTTTTACCTGCAAAGGCACATTCGCAAATGGGTATTAATCGTCTAACGAAGAAGATGTTGTTACGTTCATTTGATTTATTCTCTCTATCCTATAAGCTTACTCTCCAACCATCCCATCTCCATCATTATCGCGAATATAAGGGTATAACCAATGTTATATTTTAGGTTAAAGGCTGTTACGCTTGGTATTAAAAGAACCACACATATTAGACATGTCTAACATGTGTGGCCTTATTTCGATCTCATCTTCAACAAATGCACCCGTTACTTGAAGACTTGATTTCGAGATGATTACACGAAAAAATATATCCATAACCATTCACTTTTTCTCTTTGCAACAGTTCTTGTTCGACTCTACCTCAGATGGTTCTTCTTTCTCTTCTCTGATCTGCACTTCACAACAAGAGTTTCCTTTCTTAGAGCCCATCAGTTTTTTCAACCATTCCATAATGGATCATCTCCTTTCATATTAAATAAAATAGGAAACCGGAAATCGTGGACATCATCAAAACGGAGCTCACGAACGCAATGACAAGTTTTCGTTTGAAGATACTGTGGAGAAGAGTAATTTCTGGTAGGCTTGCGCCAGCTGAAGCAATCATGAGCGCCATTACAGGTCCGAGAGCCATTCCCTTCGTGATGAGTATTTGAGACAATGGAATCATCGTAGCCAAACGGATATACAGAGGGATTCCGATGATAGCCGCAATAGGCACGAGCCACCAGTTCTCCCCTCCCATATATGTAGATATCCATTCACTCGGAATAGATCCATGAATAATCGAGCCGATTCCTGCTCCGATAATCAGGAAAGGATAAACGGTTTTCATCAATGATAACGTTTCTGCTAGAGCACATTTAAAATCGAACCTCTTTCCTGCCTCAGGATATGAAAACCCATCAACCATCACATTCTTCAATTGATTCTGGAAACCAAGTGAGCTTAAAGAGAATCCGATTATGACGGAAAATAAAACCGTCACCATGGTGTATGTTAGTGATACCTTCCAACCGAGTATTGCCGTCATTAAAGTGATGATCGTGATGTCCAAGACCGGGGATGCGAATAAGAAAATCATGACAATCGAAAATCTGACTCGATTACGTAGTAAGTTCACAACAATTGGAATGGTCGAACAAGAACAAAAGGGAGTCACAAAAGCAAAACCAACGGCAATCACGGCGCTGACAAGCGGATGACTCTTATCCATAAGCTCTTCCATTCGTCGATACGGAATGAAACCTTGCAGCAAATTGATGGCGAAAGATACGACCACAAACAGCAATGTCAGTTCTAGAGCAATACTCAGAAAGCTTTTTAATATATCCTCCATTACACACCTCCTTCATCAACCTTTTTTGATTAAAAACCCATATTGAATGAATCTTCAACAGCAACAACAAGCTTCTTCACTCTTTCTCTTGAAGAAGTCAGTCAAATGGGGATAGAATCTTCCTCTTTCGGATTTTTGAGTTTGAGTATCTGGTGGCTGACGGTAAAAGTGTATAGATTTTTTTATTTGTTCTCTGTTCATCTTCAGTAAATAAGGGTTCATCCTTCGACACACCTTTCATCAATTTTTTTTGATATATAGTGCAAAAAATTTATCTTCTGAACAAACAACAAAGCTCTTCAGACAATAGGTGGTTGATTTCGGAGTGATTCAACTTGTAATAACTCCAAGTTCCACGCGTTTCTTTCAGGATTATGTCTGCGTCCATCAAGATTTTCAAATGGTATGAAAGCTTTGACTGGGGTAAATGTAGCTTTTCCGATAGATCACAAACACAGACTTCACCAGACTCAGTAATTTCATGAAGAATGTGCAACCTCTTTTCGTCTGCCAGTGCTTTAAATTTTTTTTGATAGGTAAGAAATGTTGAATCCAATGAAATGTCCTTGTTCGCTATTTCTTTCTTCATATTCTCGCCTCCTTTAAATCAATTTTTTTTGATGTATAACAAGGATAAACTTTCCATAAGGAGAAGTCAATCGATAAATCAGTTTTTTTTGATTAATAATTCATTGCAGCACTCTTTATCAATCTTTGGGATTGCAAAAAGGACTTGAACAAATTAAACATCTTATCCGGAACCAGAGAGAAAAGCTTCATCATTTACAAAAGCCACGAAACTCAACTTTTTCTTTAGCTTTTCTGCACCGTTACTTTAACAAGAAGACAAGAAGAACTAATTTCCCTTATTGAAGTAAAGCCCCCGTTACTTGAATACTCGAAACTGAGATATCTTTAGACTATTTGTGCATCACACATTGAGCTTTAATGTGTTTAAACTTATTTCTTTCGTAAAAAGGAATTAACTCCTCTTCACAAAACAGGCTGATGACATCAATGTGAGAAAGCTCTTTTAATAGCCGTGAAACAATTTCCGTTCCAATACCTGACTTTTGAAATTTTGTATGTATTACAACATCTTCTATATAAGCCCTAAACTTTCCGTCTGAAACAGCCCTTGCAAAGCCTATAAGAAGATCTCCATCCCACGCACCAACGGATATTTCACTTTCTAAGATATTCTCTATGTCCTCTTCTTTTCTTTTTTCCCACCAGCCTGCCTCATTATAAAGTCTTTTAAGTTCAGCTGCTTTTATTGGTTTTTCTGTATAACTTTTAACTTCTATTTCCATACTTTCACCCGTTCATATTAAGATTCCCAAAAGTATTCTTAACCTTGGAAGGTATATGGTGCAGACGATTCCAGCAAACTTTCTACTCCACCATCATGGTAAGGCATTAGTTGGTTTGCGGTATTTATATCCATCCACTTAATATCATCTACCTCATCTTTATGTATTATTTGTATAGCACCTTTTACAATTTTCGCTTTGTAAGTAATGAATAGAGCATGATGGCCCTTATTTTCAAAAAACGCTTCATTTATAGCGACTATGTGTTCAGTTTTTATTATTAAATTTGTTTCTTCCTTACTTTCTCGCATAGCTGCTTGTTCAAATGTTTCACCTTTTTCAACAGCACCGTCAGGAAGGGACCAACCACTACTTTTATTCTTCACCATCAAATCTTTCTGTTCAATTTCATTAAAGATAAAGGCATAAGCTACGTCAACTCGTTTCACTTCAAATCACTCCTACTTAATACATTTGTTTCCGTCTAAATAATAATTGCTTATAGGACAAACGCCCCCGTTTCAGGAAGACTTGAAATCAAGATAATTCTGAGGTAACATTATGTCTCTATCAAGTGAAAATATGTAGTATCACTTTACATCACTCGTATATTTTTCAGGTAAAAGCTCTAACGAATTACATTTAACTAATTCTCCATTATACTTCAATATAACGTCCGTATCTTTACCATAATCACTAATTAATTCTCTGCACATTCCACAAGGAGCAACCACCCAACAGTTTTCTATATCCTCATGTGGGTGAGGATGAGCAACAGCAACAATCGTTTCAAATTCGTGGTCTCCCTCTGAAATAGATTTACCTATTACCATAGCCTCTCCACATACTGTAATTCTTCCAACGCCTGCCTCTACGTGAACAGATGAATAAACATTGCCGGTCTTAGTTCTAACCGCAGAACCAATGTGGTGTCGTCCATATCTGTAATTATCTTCAATCACCTTCTCTGCTGCTTTAATCAAATCAAAATCTCTATTTTCCAATGGTTTTGTCTTTAACATAACTATTCCCCCTATAATTTTCCACCTTACAAGTATTTCAAAATGAAGGTAATAACTCAATTACTATTTTCTAAAAAACTCAAAACCCTATTTCAGAATAGCCCCCGTTTGTGGACCAATTGAATTCAAGATAACCTTCTTAAACACCTCTAATTTGCTTCAATATAATGGTTGATAATTTTCAGAAGTCGATCAGAGCTTTCCGTTGGAACATTTTCAGAAAGCCTGGCTGCAGCAATAATAGGGGCCCATTCTAAGATTTCAGCTTTTGAGAGGCCGTTCTTCTTACAATATATATTCAAATACATTTCCGCCATCTCGCGCGAAAACTGAGTATATAAAAGATAAGTCCTACATACATCAGCCCGGATATTTCCAACACTTGCATCCACCCAATCTATAGTTGCCGCTCTATTGTCAGATATGATCACATTGTATATGTGATAGTCTCCATGACAAAGTCTACTCTCAAAGGGCATGGAATCTAACTTATCTAGTAACTTGGCTTTGAGGTTCATATTTAAATTTGGTGCATGTTCTATTTGTCGTTTTAATTTTGAAGACATAAGTTCAATAGTGGGACCTTCATATTGATGTATTTTTTGTTGAATATCTATAGAAATATCCAGATAATATTCTCTTTGATCCGGGTTGCGTGATATAAGCCCACCTATTGTCTCCCCAGGGATATACTCCATTAAAATAGCTTGCTTTCCACTTAATTGAGTAACATCCAATACCTTTGGAACCTGAAGTCCACATGAGTAAGCATAATCTTGCTTATAAGCTTCATTTATCGATTCAGTCTCAGGTAAATTGTCATTGAATACTTTAAATACCTTGTTCTCAAAGAGATAAAGCTTTGCTGTATTACCTACTGCTAATGGATCCCCTAAATCATCTATGTTCATATGGCACCTCTATTTTCGGTTTCGATATTATTAAACTAATGCCCCCGATACATGAAGACTTGATTTCGAGATATCTTAAGGACTTTCTAATACGGGACTAATAGATGAATATACTAAGTTACCTCTTCTACTTCAAATTCTAACTTATCTAAATCCCATACATCTTCTTCATATTTTTTTATAACTTTTGCCTGTACTTTTTGTCCTTCCTCATATTCTTTGGGATTGGAAACTCTTATAGTTAGTGACTTTGGTTGTTTTTCAAATTCATATAACTCTGTTAAGGATTCTGCATCATCAACTGTAAACGATCCTTCAATTTCGATTTCCATATTCCCACTTTTATCGTTAATTTCTGTTATATTCCCAAGAAGAAAAGTTCCTTCTTTATTTTGGGAACACCCCATCAAAGTAATAGCTAAAATCACAATAATGAAAGTCATCTTGCTTTTAGACATTAGGCAAACCCCTTGCAATTATTCTATAATCGCTCTTTTAAGCATTCGCCCCCTATACTTTAAGACTCGATATCAAAATATTATTCTAAAAGCTACGTAATTAATGGCACAACATTAATTACAGGTTCCTCATATGGATGAATACTTTTTATAATATTTCTAATCTCCTCTATTCTCTTGTAAGGCGACTTAAACTCCATTTTGCACTCTAACCCAAATGCTACTTTATTCTTTTCACCTGAATAAGGGTCTGAAGATTCTAGGGGCCTCCAATACCCTTTGGTCTCAGTATAAGAAACCACATGATCATACTCTCCAACAGTTAATACTCTATTTTTGTTCAATTGGTCACGTAAAGGTACTATGTATTCTTCTGGTAATAACACTTCAAACTTCACATAACTGAAATTCATTAAAATATCCTTTCCTCTATAATAATAAAGCCCCCGTTTCTATAAGACTTGAATTCAAGATATACTGAAACAGAACGTCCCTATCTAAAGCACTTAGTAGTACAAATATTCCTATTTAAAATAAAGATATATAAGAGAATAAAAATACCAAAACAATATACTTATAATCTATAAGGGATGATTCCTTTTTAGTCGAGCCATTCTTAAACACCCCTTCAATATAAAATGATACTTTCACTTTAATGGAAATTCCCACACCAAATTATATTTTTATTGAATAATCGCCTCCTTGAACAGAAAAATTGATCTCGAGATATCTTTTAGTAGGCCTTTAACTAAAGCAACCTATAACGGAACAATGGGCATACTCCAAATATTCTTGAATTGCGTCCGTTATTGAAATAGTAACCTATTTTTCCTTCTTCAATTTCTGAATTTAAGAAAAATAGCGTATAAGCCAATAATTAAACCAGGAATTCCATACAGAAGATTTTGGTTAAATGCAGAAAAGCTATATGAAATAAACATCAAACTATACATAACATGAATCCAGGATAAATGCTTATCTTCATTTTTAAAGGCTACTATTAGTTCAACAACCGCCAAAACAATGTTTAAAAAACCTATTATCCACCAAAACACCCCTAAACCTCCCTATAAATATCCTTTTATCCATTCTCACAAACCTGCTCCATTAGTAAAAAAGGGAGCGTCCATATTGAAAAATCGCCCCCGTTAGTTTAAGACTCAAATTCAAGATACCTTGTAATAGATCTCTAACTATCAAAGCACCCTTTAGTTCAATAAGCTATTTGTTTAATTTGGTTAATATTGTTTGCAGCTCTGTCAAATCGTCAATGACCATATCAGCCTGAGAAAGTTCATCTTCTCGTGCAAAGTCAAAGTTGCATCCAATTGAAACTAAACCATTATCTTTGGCTGCATTTATATCTGAAAGTCGGTCTCCAACTACTGCTCCATTAGTGATACCGTATTTTTTTATAATACTTTGGACTAAGTCCGATTTATTCAACGATTCTATTTGTTGGATACTGAATGTTTCCGTAACCCATTCATCCAAATGATAATAACTGACAATCGCTTTTAAATATTCCGTTAAACCATTACTTGCTATGTATATTGAAAAATCATTCTCTTTTAAGTAACTAAAAACTTCTTTTACGTTAGGATATAAAGCACCTTTACCACTGCTTATATTTTCAATTAGTCTATCTAGGAAATAAGTATCCATTTGTTCTCTTTCCTCAACGGAATGATTAGGTAACAAAGTCTCCCATACTTTCGGTAAAGGAACCCCCATAATTTCACGGTATTTACCAATAGGGGTTTCCTCATTCCATTTATTTAGTGATCGTAAACGCTTAAAAGCATCATCTAGTGATAATTCAAGTATCTTGTCTGTTTGAAATAGTGTTCCATCCATATCAAAGATTAGTGATTGTGCCATTATTTTCTCTCCCTTTTTAAAATCCTTAAACGCTTACCGTTTTTATCCTTGGAATATCATAACTCAAAAACAACCTCTTGTTGACTATCCTGCCACGTTAGTAAAATAGCGATCGTCTATATTGAACAATCGCCCCTGTTACTTTAAGACTTGAAGTCGAAGTGTTATTAGTATAATCATCGTTACAATACGACCTTTTTCACCAATACCATCTTATGATATAGCATAATGGTTACCGGATATTTTGAACTTTTATCAATTCTATAATTCCTTCATTTATTGTTGGATCAACTTGAACTAGTTCTGTATTTTCAATAATATCTTCGTAAAAATCTTTTCCAGCAGGGTATTTACCATCCCATCGTAAGGGAACCTTATATACATTAATTGTTCCATCTCCATTTCCACTATATGTAACGGATCCTTCTACCAATCGACTCCCTGCTAGTTGGATAACACCTTCTGGATAGTTAGCACTAGTTTCATCATCAGAATTAATCGGAGTACCAGCTGGTATATGTTTTATATTCAATTCATCAACTTGTCTCATTTCTCCAAGTTGCCACCATATTCGAGCATATTCAATCTCCTCAGAAGAATATGTATTCAATAAATCATCTTCAGGATTTGAGGTTTCTGTAGTCGTAGTTTTCTTAGAACCTTTATCTGCCGATTTATCTAAATCTGTAGTAGATTCCGATTGATATTCCTCATCCTCAATTTCACTGTTTTCTTTTGTCTGATCAATATCTTTGGAATCTGAAACATCATTATTACCAGATTTATCTAATTGCGCTTCTGACTTACCGTTAGCACTACTTGAACACCCTACGAGCAATAAAATAAGTATGAGTATGAAAGTGTTACTATTGAATTTTTTACCAAAATTATCCATCATACAGAGAACTCCTCTCAGAAACATATTAAATTTAGAATAATGAGCTTAAAATAGAACCTTTCATGAATTGGTTTTAGAGGTTTATTAATTGATTTTTCGCCATAAAATAGGCATGTGCTGTAAACAACTGAGTTTTCACTTTGTTAGTTGTTATTAACACTCCAAAATTATTAAAATCGTATAAATGTACCCCGATTTCTTCAGTTTCATCTAGAGTCTGCGTAGTTACTTTGGTTGCTTCTTGAATTAAATAGGTTTTCACTTTGTTATTTTGTGTTGCTGGATTGACCATAAATTCACCTAACAACACAGGTTTTATTGAAGAAACATATCCTGTTTCCTCTCTAACTTCTCTAATCAGTCCTTCCTCATGAGTTTCATTACTTTCCTTTTTTCCGGCTGGAATTTCTAAAAAGAAATCTTCCGCTGCATGACGATATTGTTCCACTAGTACCATTTGTTTTTCCTTAGTTATGATCACCCCATTTACCCAGTCAGAATATTCATTAACGAAATAATCATCAATCACTCGACCATCCGGTAGTTCACAACAATCTTTTCTAATATTACCGAAGGCACTTTTATGTAAATACTCTGATTGTAATGTTACCCACTTGTTCATAATATTCTCCTCGTCTATTTTCCAAATTATAACATAAAAGGGTTTGTTTCGAGTTGAAGTTTCTAACTTTCTGTCAAATTTTTAATTAAAAAAGGCGACTATTCTTATTGAATAATCGCCCCCTTTACTTGAAGACTCGAAATCAAGATATGTTATGTGTAATTTTCTCAAAGCATCTCAATTTCGCTTTTGTTTTAATGCGAGAGCTTTTTCTCGACGTTCCTTTAATTCTCTAATAGTTGTGTTGTTTACGCTATCTTCACGTTCAATCGCTTCATTAATGACTGCAACTTCATTGTCATAGTCTTTGAGTTTTCGATATGCCATTGCATATGATTTATATAATGCAGGTGCATTGTAGCCGTGGTATCGTGCTATATCAAATAACTCAATTGCTCTTTCAAGATTGCCAGCTTTTCGTTCCTGATCGCCTTCTTCCCAATGCAGCATCCCTTCATCAAACCCTTTTTCCCAATCGTAAAGATTCATTATTTCTTTAAGTGGAACTCTATTGTGGACTGGGTTAATCAAGATCTTATCTTTTGAGTCTGTTTTAACTTCACCAAACTTTTCTTTTAAAAACTTCCACAAATCAATTAAATGATAAGTTGGTATGTGCCGTCCCAGCTTCTCTAATGCTTGCTTTTGGTCATTCTCATAATTTGTGACGTAATCGTCACCAATATATATCCAAGCAGTAACAGATTTTGCATATTTGCTTTTAATTATTTTAATCCCGTTTGTGGACAATAATAACCTTGTTTCATCTTGATACTTGTCTAATTTCCCATCATAAATAACATTGACTTCATCCCTTATATTTCTATTAATAAATGCTACCGCTTTTAAGTTTTCGGACCTAACTTTATCAAATGAACGTGATTTCACTCCAAAATAATGTTCTTCTATCTCACTTGCATATAGAGTTGGAGCAGTTTCAAATTGCAATTCAGGGGTTTCAGGGCTACGGTCATATCCGTTACCTCTTTTAGAGAAGAGTGGTATTATGCGATTTGTTAGTCTGTCGTTTGTTTCATTTAATATCCGTGACATTTCTTTACTCTCTAACTCTATTGCTTGGTCTTCGGTTAATCCAATTCCAACAAAACGATATGAAGTATCAAACATTTCACGAATTTTTTCAGCTTCATATGCTCGTTCGTGGAACGTTTTATAACGGTTGCCACGCCCTTTTCCGACATAGAATATTTCGCCAGTATTTTTAATAAACCATTCATACACATAAAAATCCGTGACTGTACTACCAGTAGAAACGCCCACAGGGGATGAAGAAATAGAGATCCCATAGTTTTCATCAGAGGAAATATTGAAATTCACACCTAAACCTACATCGTTATCATGTTTAGGTGGTCTATTTTCTTTTTTTCGATTTAGTAATTCACCAATATCATTGAGCAATCTCATTTAGACATCCCCTTTTTACTTCTTAATATTATTAAACTAATGCCCCCGTTTATGTAAGACTTGATTTCGAGGAAATCATTATGATCAATAAAGGATTCCATATAGGTACGGTATACCGTTTTTGTTCTCTTGATCTTGGATAGATCAGGTCCCACCCAATCCTTACTAGAAGAAGTAACATTACAAGAATCATCCCATAAACAAAAGGTTTATTTAATATTTTAGAACCAATCAAAACTGAAAATATTCCGATGAAAGTCAAGATATTGTCAATCCTTTTATCGACCTCTTCGTCTATTGCATGTAAATATTTCTTCAAGAAATGCCCCCGTTTCTATAAGACTTGATTTCGAGATATCGATAATGAAAAGATAAAACTTCCCAATTAAGAAGGCAGTGTCTGCATTAAATCGTAGAAATATTTAGGGTCACCCGTATTAAAGTAGCTATACCACGCCTCAAGGGTCTCCTCAGAGAACACATCTAACTTAGCTAGTATAATTTGAGCGAATGGCAGCGCACCTGCAGAACTAGCTGTTATCAAGTTTTGGTCCGAAATAGCTTTAACATCTCTATAATAGGATCCTCCTTTATAACTCGGGCTTACCATCTTGAGATAATAAAGACTGTTGCTAGTATGTACACGTTTATTAAATACACCAGCTTCGGCGAGTACAGTTGTAGCACCGCAAATTGCAGCAACAATTGCTCCACATTCTAACAGTTCAGTTGCCTTTTCTATAATAGGTATATTCATGAATTGCGTCCGTCCGTTATTGAAATAGTAACCTATTTTTCCTTCTTCAATTTCTGAATTTAAGAAAAATAGCGTATAAGCCAATAATTAAACCAGGAATTCCATACAGAAGATTTTGGTTAAATGCAGAAAAGCTATATGAAATAAACATCAAACTATACATAACATGAATCCAGGATAAATGCTTATCTTCATTTTTAAAGGCTACTATTAGTTCAACAACCGCCAAAACAATGTTTAAAAAACCTATTATCCACCAAAACACCCCTAAACCTCCCTATAAATATCCTTTTATCCATTCTCACAAACCTGCTCCATTAGTAAAAAGGGAGCGTCCATATTGAACAATCGCCCCCGTTTGCAGAAGACTTGAATTCGAGATAATTTTATTTTTTACAACTCAATTTATATAAAATAGAAACAGTAATTATATTATCAAAGTGGTAGGTGCATTGCCCTTGTTGGATTATAAACGTCGAGCCACTTTTCTGTTTCCTTCTCTATCCAATTTCCAAAGTGATCCAAGAATTTCAATATTTCTTCTGGGCTTGATAAGGGATTGATTGCGTACCAAAGGGCTGTTCTCATCTCTTGCTCTTTTTCAGGATAATGCTTCGAAAATAGTTCATAGGCTGGGAATAAATCTCTTGTATACGACTGTTCTTGAACAATAACAAGCGCACCACCAGCCCTCACAACAATTCTCATGATCCATGAACAACAATCTTTAATGTCCTCAATGTCCTCATTTCCTATTAAATCATGCTTGGCTTTATCAATCAGAGATGTTAAGTGGATGAGGTGTTCATTCGCCAAGGAGCTGTTGGGTTTATAATCAGGGAGCTTGCTTATTAAGTTATCGCCATAAACACAAATACCATAGGTTTTTAGAATAAAAGGAATCATGGAGCAATATTGTGACTCCTCTACCTCACTTAAAGGGCTGAATCCTAATTCTACACCGTTAATAAAAGAGAATTTCTGATCAATAAATTTTTCTGTTCCCTCTACCCAATCAAGGTCAAGCTCTTCAGGATTGGAATAGGTGACGATTATTACGTCCACATCCGATACACCTTCAATGTCTAACCCTCTTGGCACAGAACCTCTTATGTAAATGCTGTGAATTTCCTTTGGTAAAGCAGAAATACAGCTTTCATTTATAAGTCGGATAACTTCTTGAAATTTATTATTGATTTTATTGTGATTTGACTGGTTTATGATATAGCCATTTTCGTCTAATGAACATAAAGATCCCATTCTTTTAATTTCAGCCATACCTTATTGATCCCCATTTCTAATTTTAATTGTAATTATTAAAAAAATCAGGTTTCACTTATAAAGAAGGCAAGTCTTATTCAAGATTTGACCCAATAGCAGAAGACTTGAATTCAAGATAAATTAAGAAATATTTTGGGAAGTTCTATATGTCTCTCATATTGCTGATTGTGTCATTTTGTTCATCTAAGATTTTAATGTTTTTTAACTCCTCATTGTCTTCCCAATTAGAAAAATAGAAAATTTGATTCTTCGTAATTACTTGCCTCTGTTCAGATCCATTTTCACCTATTGCTACAATACTGTCACCGTTTTTAGATAAGTTTTCACTAATCTTAATTATAAGGTAACTATTAGGCTGTTTTTTGCCCGCTGTTTGTATTGGACTACCAGAGGAATCTAACACATTTTTATTGGATAAAATCCCCTCGTTGTCTTGCATCATTAAAGAATAGAACCCCCAGGAATCTACCTTTTCAAAGATAATAACTGTCTCATTATTAATGCTTTCTATAAGTGAAGGTTCAAAGTTTTGTTTGGATAGGAATTCAGTTATTTCTTTATCAGTTAAGGAACTGTAAGCTACATCATTATCATTAAAAACCTCTTTTAATTGAGTGACCATAATATATACAAGGAAAATTAGAGCGAAGATCCAAAATATTTTCTTCATAAATTCACCTCTTACAGAATAGCTTCCAAATATCTATGGGCATTATAGGTCTTATCTGCATTAAAGCCCCCCTATACTGGAAGACTCGAATTCAAGACATTCCTAGTTTCGCTAAACTTTCTCTTCTTCGTTTATGCTTATAAACAGAAGGTAATAAGAAATACATAACAAAATGTATAATTGACATCCATTAATGTTTCAGTTTAAGGAGGAGAAAATAGTGTTTAGTATAAATAAGATGAACAAGCATCAAAAAAGAGCAGGAATGATTTTATTAGCACTTCTAATTATTCTATTACCATTTCTAAGTGAAAGGGTTAACTCCCTACTAATTTTAATTATCTATTTCGCAGTATATTGTGGAGTAATGTACAGTGTAGGGAAAATTACGAATGGAAAAGACTATTCAAATTTTTAATACAGTAGATCAAGAAGGGGCTGTTATTCAATTAACGCCCCCGTTTCTGGAAGACTCAGTTTCGAGATAATCTAGATCCACTCTTCAATACAATGGACTGATTTTGTCTTTATATCTAATTTTACTTTCTTTCCTATAGCTAAAGGATGCATGGGATGAGTATGACATGTATCAAATTCACCTAAAACAGGAATCTCTTTATTGTCTAATTGTTCCATTAGAATATCTACTGGTTTCATACCAGTTCCTAAATCGTCATATCCCTCATGTTTTCCTAAAATTATCCCTGAAACCTTGTCAAAGATTCCGTGCATTTTTAACATAGCAAAATTCTTTTCCAATATCGACGCGTTTTTCGCACAATCCTCTACCAGTAAGACATCCCCATCTTTTATAGGAGGGAAATACTCTGTACCAATAAAACCATACATCGCATTTACATTCCCACCTACTAATCTGCCTTCCGCAACACCGATATTTCTTGTTATCCATTCATTTTGATATAAAGTTTTATCTTTTGTTTTGTCTAACCAATTAACAGGTTCATCAGACCAATATGTAGGCATAGGAACTTCATAAGGAAGACTACTTTCAGCCATAAAGTAGTTTACAAAGTATTGATAAGTATCATTAACTAATGGTTCAAATTCACCAAATGAAGGAATGAGGGCGGGACCATAATATGTAGTTATATTTGTTTTATGATAAAGAGCAAGAATGATAGCCGTTGCGTCTGAATAACCTACCACGATCTTCGGATTCCTTTTTAACGCTTTGTAATCTATATATGGTAAAAGGCTGTTAGAATTGGTTCCGCCAATCGTGGACATCACCATTTTTATTTCTGGATCTCGCAATAACTCATTTAATTCATTTGCACGCGCTTTTGGTGAACCAGACCGATAGACTTCAGATTTTCCCGTCAAATTTCCTTCCACTATAATTAACCCTTTGCTTTCCAAGAATGATTTTGCCCGTTCATAACGTTTTCTTGCTGTAACCGTTGCTGGCGATGAAGGAGTGAAAATCCCCACCTTATCACCTGCGTTTAATTTGTGCATTGAACCCACCGTCCTTTATTTCAGGAAAAATTTCTTGGAACAATTTAATGTGATATTAAAGAATAGCCCCCTTTACAGGAAGACTCAATTTCAAAGTGTGCTGGAATTTATTTATGTTTTTTTTGCTTATTTCATACGTTCCCACTCATTTTCTAAGACACTCATTTCCCATAAACTCCAGTATTCGTTACCAATTCTTCTTGAATCTCTTAGTAATCCCTCTCTTTTAAATCCTGCTTTTTCATAACAGGCAATTGCAGAAGAGTTGAAATCAAATACACCAAGGCTTACTCTATGTAAATCTAGTTCATCAAATGCTATCTTAAGTATTTCTGTCATCATCTGTTGCCCAATACCTTTTCCTCTTACATTTTTATCTCCAACTAATACTTTCCCTACTCTTGCTGATTTATTTGTTCGGTCAATTTTGCCCAATGAAATATGTCCTATGATATTATCTGTTTCTTTTTCGATCACACTGTAAATTAAAACCTCAGAGTCCTTATCATTCGCACTCTTAAGGTAATTTTCAAGTTGTAACTCATCTAACGGGAAAGTAAAATTAGGTCCTCCCCATTGTAGTAAAAACTCAGGGGTTTCCATCCAATTAATAAGCTGTTGAAAGTCTTTACGTTCAAAAAAATTTAACTCGATCATTAAAACTACTCCTTTAATAATTTGAATCTTTTCAGCTTTTCTCCCTTTCTTTGAGACTTTAATTCGATATAAGTATATATCCTTTTACTGCTCTCGATTATCATTTTGATCTAATATTTAATACCATTTGGTCAGTCTGTTCAAAACCAAATGACTTATATAATTCTTTAGCATCGTTGCTAGCCAACAACCTAACTGTTTGGATCCCTTTTTTTGAGAACCAATCTATAGTTTTATTGGTTAGGGCTTGAGCATAACCTTTCCTTCTGAATTTATGATCAACATAAACATCACCAATAAACCCATATTCCGACTGTTCATAAAAGCAATATGGTAAGTCTTCTTTTATAAATGCGCCTGCGCAAGCAATGATTTTATTTTTGTCTTCTATAACGTAGTGAATAGCTTTTTTTCTTTTATATAATTCGCCATACTTCTTTTCAACCTCTTCAAGAAAATCCTCTCTAAGTAAATTTTCCTTTCCTGAATCTTGGAACATTCCTTTGCAATTTTATTTAGAGGTAGGAATACCGTACACCTTCAATCTATCCCACCTTTCACTCCAATTTTTTGTTATAACTCTATGTATGTAAAATTCTTTTCTTTCCTTTGTATCATAAACTGGTGTCGGTCTTACTTCTAAATTTATAACATCATCCATTCCCCAAGGAGCTGCTAATATTACATCATTATTTTCGTTAATCTTCACTCCCAAGGATGTTACTGTTTCAGGAAAATTCGAGATGCCGTCAACTGAAGAGGAATAGGGAGGCATACCACTTTTAGTATGCATTCGAGCCTGATTTTTTACTGACCAAGGGATACTTGTAATAATAGTTTTCAGCTTTTCCTCGATTTTTTCCTCCTCTGCTTCACATAAATTATTTGGATTAAAGTAAATCACATCAACATCTGGTAACGGAGTTCTCAAATTATAATTATGAATGACATCCCATATCTTTGAACGAACAAACCCTGCACAGATCCACCAATCAGGCAAATTCAACGTTTTTACAGCCTGTAGTATATCCATCATCCATTCATCTTCTTTTATCAATTTAATTACATCTTCCTCGTTCTTGATTCTCAATGACTAACCCCCAATTATTAATGATTGTATTCGCTTTGGCTGCAACTTCCTCTATTACTTTTTATTACTATTATTAATGGTTTGCCCCCGTTTTTATAAGACTTGAATTCGAGATAATTATTTTTTATACTTCAAAATGTTAAGTGTCAAACTTTAGTATTTTAGTCCTTGCCAACTAACTCCACTACCAGCTTATTCAAAAGAAAAACGCCTCTAAATAGACAACCGGCAACAATTCCAAAAGCAATAATTCCCCCAAATAATGGTCCAGCCATCATCAATAACCAACCTAATATTGCAGATAAAATGATAGAAAAGAATAAAAACAATTTGACTCGATCCTTTCTGTTCCCTAAGATTCAACTTACTCCAGTAATTAATTGATTTACTACTCAATTATTTAGCGTCACTGTTGTGGCAGTATTGCCCCCAATACTTGAAGACTTGATTTCGAGATATTTTATGCTATCACTCGGCTATTGGAAGCGTCTAATTTCCACTCTTTGTTTTTTATAAGAAAAAAAACTAAGGGAATTAATCCTTATTCTTTTTTCGTTTGAAAATTATCTCAAAAAAAGCAGACATTCCATAACTTTTAGTTCCCGGGGCAAATATTTGTACTAATTCCCAACCATCTTTCTCATGTTCATAGATGACTTCATGGTAATCTCCTTTTGGTTTATTAAAAGAAGACAATTCGATTCTCACAAATTTGTGCTCATACAAGATCAATGACCTCCTTTCATCCCTTACATTCGTTTACGTTGCTTATTCACGAAAGGTTACAAACATAAGTGATTTTGATTGCAGCTATTATGCATAAGAAAGTAGGTTTTAATCTATCGCCCCCGTTTCGTGAAGACTCTAATCCGAGATACTTTGGATTGTTTTAGAAAAGAACCCGAGGAAAGATTTGAACTCGAAGTAACTTTATTTTCTAATTTTTCTCAATGGTCTGTACCTACAATGAAAAATAATCCATAATACAGGAGATGGTTTCTATAACGATTGATCTGGATAATCCTTATATATGGAATGGAGGGAGTTCACAATGATGGCTTATATTCATAAACGTAAGAATAATAGAAGGCACAAAACATTCTATAACTATGTTGAATATCATAAAGATATGGTCTATCAGATTTGTTTTAGGATATTAGGGAGTCCTTTGGTTGCTGAAAAAATTTCTATTTCAGTTTTTCACCAAGCTTACATTGATCTAAGCTATGAAGAATCTCCTAGTGTTCAAAAAGATTGGTTACATAAAGAGGTTATATATCAAGTTTTTGATTATTTCGAACAAGAAAAAATGAGCAAAAAACATCCTGTTGAAATAAATGAATATAATAATACCACCTTATCAAACGAAAATCTGTCAAAAAATGAAGAAACGTTACGCAACTCTTTATTATCACTGCCACTTACTGATCGGATATTTGTTGTGTTGCGAAACACTTGCAGCTTATCTGCTAAAGAAGTCAATATAATTATGAACAAAACGGCTTGTTAACATTTTTTTATTGTTCTAACAAGAAGTTAAGAAAACCTAATCAAACAGTCAACATCTCCATAAGGTTAGGAAATGAATAGCATTGCATTTACTTTCTAGAAAGATACATAGAAAAATCGGTTCCCTTACAACATTTAGGAACCGATTTTTGATTTGCTTATTCAACTAAAGCCCCCTAATCAGTAAGACTAGGACTCAAGATAAACACTAGGTCTTATCCCACAAATAGTATTAATTTAGATTGATATTCCCTACATACTGGACATTTCCGCTGTCAGTAGAAAGATTCACTTCTAAGGTGTATTTTCCTTTTGAATCTGGGAATTTAAATTCGTTAAATTGATTAACATATAACTTAATTTCTTCATTGTCTTGCCATAGAGAGGCTTGAAGTTCTTCTAACTTAAAATCAGAATGTCCTAATATTAAAGATCCCTCAGAACCAGCGTTGACCTCAGTTTCCTCCTGGTCCCTACCAAGTGATTGGAAGTCATCCACGGTCTTTTTGTACTCTTGGTTGGCCCCTTCCCAATCCACGGAAGCTTTCTTTACCTCATAAGTATCATGATTCATTAAATAAGAATAAGAAACTGTCATCGTTGGTGGGGAAAAGTCGTAATTTTCTCCTATACAGGCGGTTAGTAATAAGATACAGCATAAACTTACCATAGATAAGAATGAACGAATCAATATACAACCCCCCTTTTAAATTAGATGCAAAAACCCACTTTTTATTGAATAATCGCCCCCGTTAGTTTAAGACTCAGTTTCAAGATACTTTTAGAAAGAGCTCTTTATTCATTGATTAACACACACCGGAACCGTTCAACTCCTGGATAATTTTTGTATAAACCAGGTTTAAGAGGAATTCCCATCGCTTCTAAACCGTCTTTATTCCCATCAGATACGGTTTCAAAGAATTATGAATACACTACACACTGATAGACCGATTCAACTAAAGAGTTTGTTTCTAGTGATATTATTGAACTACTCTTTTAATTCACTTTAATATTTATGGAAGGGTGTTTTTTTAAATCTTGTAATGCTTCATACATAGTTTCCAAAGAGAAAGATTCAGGGGACATTTTTGAGGGGTCTTTTAAGTCTTCTTCTTTTTCCACTTCTATCAACAAGAAGTCTGATTGTACTTCTTTATAAATTTTATTTACAGATCCAATTGCTTTAGTGAGCTTTTCACCGTATTCCACCATTAAAAGAAGATAAATTGCATCAACATTACCACGATGTTTTTTTACCATAGGGACAATATTTATATATTCTTGATCTATCTGTTCGATATCCTTTTTCACTTTCGCCCATCCATCTTTAAAAGTAAGTAAGTTGGACTTTGACATTAAAATAAAAGCCCCTTGATCATTTTCTATGTAATAATTAAGTGGGAACCCATAATGAGAAATGAAATTTCTCAACTTACTCATAAAACGATATTCAAAATTTTCGTGATCATCATAAAAGGTGCTTAAAAGGGCTTCCCAGCTCTTTCTCTTTTCTTCACCATAAAACTTCCCTATATTTTTTTTTGATTGATCCACATAAGATGAAAAGCTAGCAAGGAAATTAAGTAAGAGTCGATTGGCTTCCCAGAGAGCTTTTGTTTCATCATCTTCATTTGCTTTTTTATTGCGATAATCTTCTATAAAATTTTCTAATTCCATACCGTTTTTTTTGACCATTTCTTTGGTCTTTTTGTTGAACTCGTGAAATTCAAATATCTCTTGAGATAAAATAAGGTTTTCATATTCTTTGTCAGTAAATATTCTTATTATTTTTAAATCATGCTTTCCTTTGACTGATTGAATTTTTTCAGCTAAATATCTCAAATTCAACACTCCTCTTTCAATATTTTACCATCTTATTCGCAGGAAGTGTTTAAAGTAAGACATCTTTTTCGTTAACTGTTATAACAAAAGTTGTGTTTGGCATATATTCCATATATAAAATGGCAGTATGTTCCTTGAATATAAAAAGACCTTAAATATTATCATCAATGTATAAAATGATGTATAATAAAGGTCTTTTTGTTCGCGAAGTTTATTCAAGTAAAGCCCCCGTTAATTGAAGACTCGATTTCGAGATATTTTTAATTAATTTTATACTTAATGCTCCCTAACTCATTAAGTATCCTTCCATATTCTTTTACACTCAACTAAATTATTGTCATTGAAAGAAAGTCTAAATATATCTGGCATAGCAAGCTTTTTCCAAAATTCAAATCCGTATTTTTCATCAAAGTAATTCATTATAAGCACCATAATATTACCGTGGGTACCTATTACCACATTTTTGTTTTCGTATCTTCCTAACACGGTTTTAATTCCTCTTACTCCTCTTTGTTGAGCGACCTTGTTTGATTCTCCTCCATCCCAACTAAAACTTGGATCCCCCCATACTTTCCTAATAGCTTCCTCAAAGTCACTAGCAGCACCTTCCGTTAACTTCCTTTCCTTGAACTCATTAAAGATATGTATATCTTCACCTAGAGCAGAAGCTAATCCTTCAACAGTCTGCACTGCTCTTAAGTAAGGACTTGAAATAACGTTTTCTACGTTCTCTTCTAATAGTAGTTCTTTAACTTTGTCAGTATCTTTTAGCCCTTTTTCTGATAAAGGTCTCTTTAATTCCTCAGGTGTATATGTAGAATTGTCAAGGACGTTTAATTATATACAAAATCGTCGGGTTAAAATTATACAAGTCTGCCACCTTATTCGGCAGACTTGTTTTTCATCCGGAAGCTTGGACCGTCAATTGAAAATACTCTTGAATGATGAAGCAGCCGATCCAATATTGCTGTCGCAATAATCCCATCTCCCAACACTTCTCCCCACTGGCTGAACGTCTTGTTCGAGGTTAAAATAATAGAGCTATTCTCATATCTCCGGCTGATCACTTGAAATAAGTAATGGCCGCCGTTATCCGATAGATTTAAGTATCCCATTTCATCGATAATCAGGAGGGAGGGCTTAGCGATTCCTCTCATTTTCTTATCTAATTTCCCTTGGGCATCTGCTGTCTCTAGTGACGTAACGAGCTCCTGTGCTGTCATGAAATATGTCTTCAAACCTTTACTGATTGCCTCGAGGGCAATTGAAACCGCAAGGTGTGTCTTTCCTACTCCCGGAGGCCCAAGAAAAATTAGATTCTGGTTTTGTTCGATAAAGCTGAGATTCATGTATTCTTCGATGTCCCTTTTGGAAACACCATTAATACGTTGAAAGTCAAACGTATCTAAAGTTTTCTTAAAAGGTAAGCGAGAGAGCTTAAGTAGAGTTTGTCTACTTCGCTCTATTCGTGCTTGATTCTCCAATTCCAATAGTCGCTCAAGAAAGACGTGATATGGTATATTATCTTTAGAAGCTTCTTCCGTGAGGGTACGCCACTCTGATTGAATGGTAGATAATTTAAGTGAATCACAGTATGTATCAATGACTTGATTCATCACTTTCACTCTCCCTCTCGAAGAAATTGGTCGTAAACGCTTAGTGGGCGAACAGCGACCTCTATATCTGATGCAGCGTGGAAGGTGCCAGCCTTTGAACGCTGCTTTTTTCTTATCTGTTCGGAGAGTGGTAGGATCTTATCATCCTTTGTATAAGTTAATATGGCCTCCCCACGATGATGAACAGTGATCTTTCCATCTAGTGTTTCCTTAATCATTACTTCTTGTCCCGCATAAGGGGAGTTCATGAGTATTTTCCGAGCGTGATAATTCATGACGCCGTCTTTTCCTATCTTTCGATAGGTTAGATAACTCACTTCATATTTTGTTGGAAGAGAATCGAGAGATTCTTTCATCCAAAGTTCCACAGGCTTTCGTTCTGTTGTAGAGTGAACACGCTGGTTCGCTCTTTCTTCAACCCACCTCATTAGTGTACGATTCAATTCCTGTAATGATCGGACGGAAGACGTCTCTAACCAGCCATTCATATACCCTATGAACCGTTCCACTTTCCCTTTGGTTTGAGGGCGATAAGGTCGGTGGACCTTCGGTGTAAATCCATAATGATCGACGAAATCTAAGAACTTTTCATTCCACTCAACTTCAGAACCACTTCTTCGGTTTATTATTGTCCTCATATTATCGAACAGAACCTTTTCAGGAACACCTCCAAAGTATTCGAAAGCATCAACTAGACAGTGAAGCAGATGCTCTCGGTCCTGCCTTTCCGCAAAACAAACATAACTCATCCGTGAATAAGACAGTGTAGCCACAAATATCATTAACGGAATAATATCTCCATCAACCTGGTAAAGGCCAGCTTCTTTCCAATCCACCTGCATTTGTTCTCCTGGTTCAGTCTCATACCGTCTGGTATAACTTTCTTTAAAGGATTTGCGATATGGTTGTACAAATTCTTTAAGGATCGTTTTGCCTCCTGAATATCCCTGTTTTCGAATTTCCTGATATAGCTTTTCACAATTGAATACATGGTCTTCGAGTACTCGCCTTAATAGGTATTCTTTATAGGGATCTAATTTTGACCCTTTCTTCGTACGTTTCTGTACATGATTTCTTTCTCTTTCACTTAGAGCTTTCACCGTATGGCGATGCATTCCCAACATCTGTGCAATGTCCGTATAGGACATCCCACGTTCCAGGTATTCTTTCACTTTTCGTCGCTCTCCCTCCAGCTTCATGAACTAAATCTCCTCCCGTATGGATTCAATTTAATTATGAAGCTTGTCGAAATTTAAGGCGACGATTTTGTATGTTTTTATCCGGCTATATTGTCCATTTTATATGCGACTCTTTCAAGAATGAGCGTGACGCACTAAAAATATGTTTGTTGTCATACAGACCTCCTGGAATAATAAATAATTAATCTTCAAGAAATTAATTTTCGTCTTTTATAAAGACTTTCTTGAGTTTATCTAGAATTACTATCCCAATCACCCCGCCAATGCTCAATCCTGTAAAAGTTGCCCAATCAATCCCTTTCTCTGTCCATAAACTTAAGGCAATTTGGATAATGTATAGACTAACTATGTAGTAAGAAATATATTTTAGTGGATCTTTAATTGTTATACCCTCCAATAAATTTTCTTCAACCACCCTGCCCGTTAGCATAAAGGTAATTGCTCTTATTGAACAATCGCCCCCGTTACTTGAAAACTCAGTATCGAGTCTTTTTCAAATAGAGCTATGTACTAATTAACTGTATTAAGTCAACGTGTAAACCACCAAACAAAAAATAAAATTACTGCGATGATAAACCAAGTAAGTGCAACTATATGTTTTCTTTCAGTCTTCTTCTTAGAAGAGTTAGAAAAAAGTATTCCACTGATCAAGGCGATAGCAATTGCTATCCAGGTCCAAAAGCTCATAAAATCCTCCTTTCACCACCATTTAAGACATAATTTGCGATAGACATTATTTAATTTAAGCCACCATTACTTGAAGACTTGATTTCGAGATGTTTTGTATAAAACCTTTAAACTACAGCCTCTGGACCACTAATTTCTACTCGATAATTTCTATTTTTGATGCAGTTGCTTGTGATGGATTACTTTCAAGGGGTTGGCTAGCGTACCAAGTCTTAACCTTATCTCCAATAACAAATTCATTACGCTCTTTACCGTTGAAAACTGTATCACTTGTGTATTTCAAGTCTACTTCAATATCACTACCTTGAATTAAGAATGAATCATCCTTAATTTCTTCAATTTCACCAGTGACCCCTTCAATGTTTACGTTATCCTCGTCAGAAGAACAACCAAAAAACAATAACAAACCAAGAACAGATATTCCACTTATTAAAGTTCTACGCAGCATTATATCCTCCTTGAACTAATACCCAGTTTCCCTAAATCGTCTAATCTTTAAGGGTAACCACTTTGCAGCTATCGCCCCCGTTTACGTAAGACTCGGATTCGAGATATATCTTAACTGGTCTTTTACTTTAGCACCTGACACAATAAGCTAAATTTAAATTATCCTACGGTAGTTAGAGAATAATATGCAATAAAACCTATCACTGCAAAAATTTGAATAATAATTCCAACTGAGCTACAAACCAAACCCGAAGTCGCTAACCCTCTACCATCCTCATTAGTTTTTTCAATTTCTTTTATTGCTTTTCTTGATAGCACAAAACCTATAACACCAAGGACTAAACCAACTACCGGTATTAAAATCGAAAGAATTCCTAATGTCAAAGAAATTACTGCATTACTATTTGTATTAGCTTTTCCTACCATTTGAATCCCCCCTCACCTTATAACTTTACTACAAAACACCAGACTTCTTTCTAAACAAACCTGCTCCGTCAGTTAAATAGTTAATCCACTGATATTACTTATGCTTATGTAATAAAGGGCTAATACTCTATTGAACAATCGCCCCCTATTCATGAAGCGATAGCCACTGTGCAGCTATCGCCCCCGTTTGCATAAGACTTGATTTCGAGATATTTTATATAAACCAGCATTAAAAAGTTCGATTCCTACTCTATACTATTACTACCTTAATATTTCTAAGGTATAAGTCTCGCACAGAAAAGTAAGTCAATATCCAAATAAATAAGTAACAAGCAAGGTAAGTAATTTTAAACGTACTCAAATCTCCTGTCTGCATTATATTTATAGAAAAAAATGCAAATGGGAGTGCTAACACCGGAATCATTACTCTTCCTATTTTCCGAAGAGTATCTCCTCTTTTGTTTGTGAGTCTTGTTTTATAAAAACCAAACAATACACCAGTCCCTACTATGAATTGTAATAAAAACGGTAAATACAAACCAATGTCAATGTTCTCCATAATAAGTGGTAGAGCTAATGCACCAAAAGGAGCCACTACTGAAACAACTGTAACTCCAAACCAATAATCAGGTAATTCAAACTCTGTTTTTTGCTTTGAGGTTTGTTCTTCCAGTAGAATGTCTCTACTGAGTTGTTCAGGAGAAATAAATGAGTCGACAATTTGATCCTCTGTTTTTCCTTCTTCTGTGACTAATTCTATGAGATGATCTCTAATTTCATTAAGATGGGTACGTCTTTCATTTGCTGGCAAATCTCTTAATTTATGTTCCAACTGGCTTAGGTAATCCTCCAAGGCATGCCTTTTACTCATTCCCTTCTCCCCCTCCAGATTTCAAGTTATTTAAAAACGAATAGACACTTAGAAACTCCTTCCACCGAGCTTCTAAAATCTCCTTTCCTAAATCAGTTAAATAATAATACTTTCTGCTCCTTCCTTCATATTCTTCTTTAAATGAATCTATCCATTTGTTTGCACTCATCCTTCTCAAAATAGGGTAAATTGATCCGTCTGCTATTGGAAAACTACTGTCATCTTGCATTTTTTTCGTTATTTGATACCCGTACATGGAATCATTCTTCAGAAGCAATAGAATAGCTAATTCAAATGTTCCTTTTCTTAACTGAGTGTGCCATTTGTCATTTTTTGTATCCATAGCTATATGCTATATCAATGATATATATGTGTCAATGACACATATTAGTTTTTTTAAATCCCCGCTACTAATCATTCAGTGCAGGGAATAAAGTAAAGCTATACTTCGTTGAGGTAAATGTTAATCATTTAATTTCAGAATAGCCCCCGTTAGCGTACGACTAGGTTTCGAGAAACCTCTTACTTTTCTTTTACTTTAGCAGCCGTTAGTCTAGATGTTCCTTATACACATGCTTTATGTCCCAAAATTTCCGGAAAAAATCATTAAAACAATATACATCACTATGCACACAAAAAATACCATACCAACGGAAGAAATAATTAAAGCAATTATTTTTAAAAAACCTCTCTCGCTTTTCAGTGCAGTAATAAAAGAGGCTAGTAAAAGAGAACCCAAAAATAAAAATGACAAAGGTCCAAGTACCATACTCAATAGCCATGTATAAACCAAAAGTGCAACTATTGCAGCGACTATTAATAATAAAGAGACTAGAGCTAAATTTTTTTTCAACAAACACCACACCTCGCTATCATTTATTATGAGGGAACAATATACAACATTCTATTCTTCTTGTTCTTTTCTCTTCTTCCGTTAGCACAAAAAACGATGTCCACTATTACCTACCACCGTTTCGTTTAACTCTACTACATATACGATAAATGCCTGCAATAGTTTCAGTAACGTGTATTATCTTGAAACTGAGTCTTCCACAAACCTGCCCGTTTCTTGAAGACTCAGTTTCGAGATATCCCACCCAACTAATAATTACAATTATTTCAAATCATGTTCTTTTCCACAAACTTTTCTTACAATAAATAGGAGCCATGTCTTTTAACAAGCACGGCTCCTAAAAATATTTACTATAGAAATCTTGTCTTAACTTACCACTTAATTGAGCATATATCTTCGTTGTTTCACTTTTCTCATGCCCTAACAAGCTTTGGATTACTTCAATTGGCGCTCCATTATTAAGCATATGGGTAGCATAACTGTGTCTTAATTGATGAGGGTGTATTTCTTTATTAATAGCAGCGCGTATGGAGATCCGTTTAATAATATATCGGATAATTTCGATACTCATTCTCTTTTTAGGTCTTCTCTCGGTAATAAATAAACATTCATCATGATCCTTGCGTTCCTCTATATATCTTTGTAGCCATAGAGAACAACGAATACTAAAGTAGACTTCTCTTTCTTTATCTCCTTTTCCTTTTACAATAACCGATCTTGCAGAGAAATTGACATCCTCTCTATTCAGATTCACTACTTCTCCGATACGGCACCCTGTTGAATAAAAAAATTCGAAAAGTGCCTTTTCCATGGAAGTTAAGCATGAATCTCTAAGTTGTTCAATTTCCATCTCCGTTAGAAACTTTGGGATTCTCTTGCCAACTTTAGGTTCTTTTAATTTTATAGCTGGATTTTCGTTGATAACACCCTCTTCATGTAGCCACTTGAAAAAAGATCGAAGGAACCGAACCTTGCTTCCAAGACTAGAAGGCTTCAAATGTCCGCCCACCTCAACCAGGTAGCTCTTTAATTGATCAATAACTACCTCTTCTGTATCAACGTCTCCAAAGTATTTCACCAACATATTGAACTGTAAGCAATAGGTTTTCAAAGTTAGCAACGAATAACCTTCAATCTTTTTATCGACATAATACTTTTCCCAAGCTTCTGATAGGAACATCTTCTATCACTCTCCAAAACTATGAATCTTAATTTCATTATGGTTCTGAAGATGAATTCCTATACTTTAGGCTCTTACAGAAAAAGAATTCCAAATTCCCTTTACATTAACCCTACATATATCCAATTATTGTAATTAAACATTGATTAATAGAACATATGTTCGTATAATGCATGTAAGGATGGTGATTAGTTTGAGGTTTCCTTACTACACAACCACAATTCTAGAAGACCTAATAACTCAATGGTATAAAAACCACAAATTTACAGAGCCGGGCGATTTAAATGTTTACAGCATTGGATCCGAGTCTCAAATATTTGTGACTTGTAGACCTACTCAAGCTAGTTACATGAAGGTAGGGAAGTTTCAAGAGATCGTATTAGATAGTCGCCTCCCTTATATACACCAACGAGAGCAATTCTTTCACGAGCTTTGTCATGCTGTGAGGCATGCAGGTCGACAATCTTTCATGCCTTATTCTTTTTATGAACTTCAGGAAAGGGATGCTAGGCACTTCACTCTATACGCTTCGCTCCCCACTCACATGATCAATGATTATAACCTTTCCAATCCGGCTATTATCGATCAGTTGTCATATGACTTTATGATTCCAAGAAAAGTTTGTATTGAGCGATTAGAAAAAATTAAGAGTCGAATTGTACCGTCGGATAAGTCTAATTTGATTAATCTAAGGAAGGAGGGATAAATATGGCTAATTTCCGGAAAAGAGGTAACAAATGGTATTTCCAAATATATACGGGAGTAGATCCGTCTACTGGGAAAAAGAAATTCACATCTAAAGGAGGGTTCAAGACAAAAAAAGAAGCTCAGATGGCCGCAGCTGAAGTAGAAAAGGAAGTATTTGAAAACACATATGTTCAAGAGCAAAATATTACCTTTCAAGAATTTACTTTAGAGTGGCTTAAGACCTATCGTGATACCGCTAAAATTAGTTCTGTGAGAAATCGACAGCATAACTTGGATCACTTAAATAGGTTCTTCGGAAATAAAAAAATAAAAGATATCACGCGTAAACAGTATCAAGCCATGCTTGCTTCGCTTCATAATGCAGGCTATGCGTTTAATACTCTAGATGGTATTCATGCAACAGGTAGAATGGTTTTTAGGAAAGCTGTGGAATTTAACATAATTAAGGACAGCCCTAGCGACTTTGCGAAAATTCCACGCAAAGTTGAAACCGTTGAGGAGGTGGAAAGCAGTAAAGGTGAAATTAAATTTATGGAAAAAGAAGAACTTATTCGTTTTCTTAATGCTGCCAAAGAAAGTGGCATTGATAAAGACTACCCCATGTTTTTGACACTTGCTTATAGTGGGTTACGAGTAGGTGAGCTGATCGCCTTAAAATGGTCGGATATAGATATGTATAAAAAAACCTTAAGAGTAACAAAAACGTATTACAACCCCAACAATAGAACAAAAGAGTATCAACTCCTGACTCCCAAAACTAAAGGATCGATCAGAACGCTAAAAATGGACGCTGGAGTTATTGAGGTCCTTAAAAGACACAAAGAACACCAAGATGATCTCATTGATAAAATGAAGAACGAATATACTCAACTGGATTTTGTCTTTGCTAAGGAAGTTCAGAACCTTGGATACCCTGAGTTTTTAAAGACCGTAAACACCCATATGAGACGTTTATTAAAAATTAGTGGTATCCATAAGGAACTTACCCCTCACTCCTTGCGACACACCCACACCTCTCTATTAATTGAAGCAGGAGTAGGAGTTAAAGAAATTCAACAACGATTAGGTCATGGAGATATAAACACAACCATGAATATATACGCGCACATTACTGAAAACATGGAAGAAAAAGCCTCCCAAAAGTTCAGTGAACTTATGAGAGGCTCATTAGATTTATAGTGTTTTCCCCGCCAGGTATGTCAAAAGTATGTCATTTTGACTTTTGGGGTGAAGCTAAACCCTTGATATCAAGGGTCATGGGGGCATGATTACATCATGCCGCCCATTCCGCCCATGCCACCCATATCAGGCATGCCGCCGCCATTATCCTCTTCTGGATGATCAGCGACTACCGCTTCTGTTGTCAAGAACATAGCGGCTACGGAAGCTGCGTTTTGAAGCGCAGAACGTGTAACTTTAGTTGGGTCAACGATTCCTTGTTCAACCATGTTCACCCATTCGCCTGTTGCTGCGTTGAAGCCTACGCCAACTTCTTCTGCTTTCAAACGCTCAACGATGATGGATCCTTCAAGACCTGCGTTGTGAACGATTTGGCGAACTGGCTCTTCAAGCGCACGTAGAACGATGCTCGCACCTGTTGCTTCGTCGTCTACAAGACCAAGGCCTTCCACAGAGTTGATGATGTTTACAAGGGCTGTACCACCACCGGCAACGATTCCTTCTTCTACTGCTGCTCGCGTAGAGTTCAGGGCGTCTTCGATGCGTAGTTTACGCTCTTTCAATTCTGTTTCTGTTGCCGCACCGACTTTAATGACAGCTACGCCGCCAGAAAGTTTTGCAAGGCGCTCTTGTAGTTTTTCTTTATCGAATTCAGAAGTTGTTTCTTCTGCTTGTGCGCGGATTTGAGCAACACGGGAAGAGATCTGCTCAGGGTTTCCTGCACCTTCGACGATTGTTGTGTTTTCTTTTGTGATGACTGCTTTAGACGCGCGTCCAAGCTGGTCGATTGTTGTATTCTTCAGCTCTAGCCCAAGATCTTCTGTGATTACTTGGCCTCCAGTAAGTGTTGCGATATCTTCAAGCATCGCTTTACGACGGTCACCGAATCCAGGAGCCTTAACAGCTACAGCGTTGAATGTACCGCGAAGTTTGTTCACAACAAGTGTTGCAAGCGCTTCGCCTTCAACATCTTCAGAGATCAATAGAAGTGGCTTGGATTGTTGAACCACTTGCTCAAGTACAGGAAGAACTTCCTGGATGTTGTTGATCTTCTTATCTGTAATTAGAATATAAGGATCTTCAAGAACCGCTTCCATCTTATCTTGGTCTGTGACCATGTAAGGAGAAGCATAACCGCGGTCGAACTGCATACCTTCAACCACTTCTAGTTCTGTGTTGAAACCTTTAGATTCTTCGATTGTGATAACACCGTCGTTACCTACACGCTCCATTGCTTCAGCGATCAGCTGGCCAACTTCATTGTCAGCAGCAGAGATGCTTGCCACTTGTGCGATAGAATCGCGGCCTTCGATCGGCTTGGAGATTTTGCGAAGCTCTTCTGTTGCTACGGCTGTCGCTTTCTCGATTCCTTTACGGATACCTACTGGGTTTGCACCAGACGTTACGTTTTTAAGACCTTCACGGATCATCGCTTGTGCAAGAACCGTTGCAGTAGTCGTACCGTCACCAGCGACATCGTTTGTTTTAGAAGCTACTTCAGAAACGAGTTGTGCACCCATGTTTTCGAAGTGGTCTTCAAGTTCGATTTCTTTAGCGATTGTCACACCATCGTTTGTGATGAGTGGAGAACCGAACTTCTTATCAAGTACGACGTTACGTCCTTTTGGTCCAAGCGTAACTTTAACAGCATTTGCTAATGTATCTACACCACGCAGCATAGAGCGGCGTGCGTCTTCACTAAATTTGATTTCTTTAGCCATTTAAAATGCCCTCCTCATTAAAATCGTATCTCTTAAGTATTTTTATAGAAAAAAGTGACTACTGGATAACAGCTAGTACATCAGATTCGCGCAGAATCAAGTATTCGCTGCCTTCATACTTCACTTCTGTACCTGCGAATTTAGAATAGATCACTCGGTCGCCTTGTGCGACTTCCAGTGCTACTTTTTCACCGTTGTCTGTAATGCGGCCTGTGCCGACAGCAACAACTTTACCTTCTAGTGGCTTTTCTTTCGCAGAGTCAGGAAGTACGATTCCGCTCGCAGTAGTTTGTTCTTCTTCAACTAGTTCAATAACAATACGATCACCAAGTGGCTTTAACAATTAGGACACCCTCCTTGATATGGTTGTTTCAAATTTTTCTCGGTTATTAGCACTCGTCGATGATGAGTGCTAACACAATTATTATAATAAGCAATTCGCTATCGTTTTTCAAGTAGAAACTATAGAAATTTTGCACTTCTTTTTCGACAAAATTCTTACACTGACCCTTATTCCTTACGTCTGGTTTTGAAACTGTGATAGAATACATAAAGTATGTATATTGAAGCAATTAAAAGGGATTTATAAAAGGAGTCGTGCCTTTATGCCGAAACATTATTGGTACATTATCGTAACCTATCTCATCGCACAGATTTCTGCGATTCCAGCTGTCTGGTTAATTGTACAGGCGTCGGAAATTTCACGTTTTGATGCGATTGCCATATGGTCTGTGTTCAGCTTTACCATCGCGACCATCATCATCCTTCTCCTGCTCCGGCGGAATCCACAGGATGCTTTAGCCCGAAGCGGGGATAAAGCAGGACCGGGAAAAGTCGTGCTCTGGTCGATCGCCGGTGTCTTTTTAGCTTTGTTCGCCCAGGCCATCGCCGCGACCATTGAACGTGAATTGTTCGGTGTATCACCGGGATCTGAGAATACGATGGGATTGATGGAAATCGCCCGTGAATCGCCGCTGTTCATTCTCCTTCCTGTCGTGTTTGCACCGATTACGGAAGAAATTATTTTCCGTAAGATCATTTTCGGTACGATTTATAAGCGAACGAACTTCTGGCTGGCCGTTCTCGTATCCGCTCTCTTCTTTGGAGCATTCCATTTCGATTTCAGCCATATGTTAGTGTACTTCTCCATGGGAGTCGTCTTCGCCTTCCTATATGTCAAAACAAAACGAATTATTACACCAATCGTGGCTCATATGGCGATGAACTCGTTTGTTGTCGTTTCACAGTATTTCCTCACCGAAGAGGATATCCGCCGCATGCAGGAACAGCTGGAGACCATCTTTATTGGAGGCTTTTTATAATATGAGAACATCACCCTTATTCATGGCTTTTCTTTACATGATGATGGGCGTGGCATTCACCTACATCGCCGCACAGTCGGCAGAAGAGACGGTGTGGAATGCGATGACCATCATCCTGGCCATTGTCGCGACATTCAACATTGCCGTAGCGATTCGGCTTTTCAATCTACACAACAAGATTAAGAATGCAAAAAAGAAATAATGTCGCAAAAAAGCAGGTCCACGAGTGTGGGCCTGCTTTTTTCTATGCTTCCTGTTCCTCTTTGTCATCCTGTACACCTTTCAATATGAACGAAAATGGAATCGCGATGATCAGCACAATTGCAGAGACGAGAAATGCTTCATTAAGCGTCTGCAGGGTGGCTGCCTGCATATCGATATCCGGGTTCGCTGAAACCTGAGCGCGTCTCACTTCATAATAAATGGAGAAAAAGACGATCCCCAGCGATGAAGAAATCTGCCGGATGATGTTGTTCATCGCAGACCCTTGAGCAACCAGATGTTCCGGAATGCTGTTCATGCCTGATGTCGTCGCCGGCATGTTCCCCATTCCCATCCCAAGGCCTCTCACCGTATTCAACAAGAGAATCAGCCAGTATGGTGTTGACAGCTGTAAAAAGCTTAAGCCTAAGGTTGCGAGCGCCATGATCGTAAGGCCCGGTGGCACGACGTATTTCGGTCCTTTTTTATCGAGGATGCGTCCACCGATGGACATGAATACCCCACTCGCAGCGGCTGCCGGCAGAAACAACAGTCCAGTCATGACTTCATTCAATCCGTAAACGTTTTGAATCAATAACGGCAAAAGAAATATCCCTGAGAACAGACCAATGGATGCGGCTGAAGTGACGACGATTGAAACGGAATAGGTCGGCACTTTGAAAACAGACAAGTTCAGCAGTGGATCCTCCTGGCGGTTTTCGTAAAAGACGAAAAGGACGATGGCGATCAATCCACCTACAATCAATGCGATGTTCAAAGGGTCGAACAACGTCTCAAGCGTCCGCCCCCTCCCCAGGGCAAACAGCACTGAGCCGATCCCGGTCGCGATGATCAGGAAACCGACCAGGTCAAACCGCTTCGTCGGATCCGTTTCGGTACGTTCAAGAAATTTCGAAGATAAAATGAGTCCAGTCAAGCCGAATGGAATGTTGAAGGCGAACAACCACGGCCAGTCAAAATATTGAATCAGAAAACCACCAATCGTCGGTCCGATGGCCGGTGCAACCATAGCGGCGACTCCGTACACGCCGACCGCAAGTCCTCGTTCATAACGAGGAAACGAATTAAAGATGAGGGCCATGGCGATCGGCATCATCAATCCGCCGGCCATGCCCTGAATCGCCCGGGATAAGATGACCATACCGAGCGTCGATGAAAAGAATCCGAGTGTGGAACCTGCAAGGAAAATACAGAGCCCGACGAGGTACACTTTCTTTTTCCCGAACCGGTCACCGAAATAGCCGGTAAGCGGCATCGTCATCCCCATCGATACCATGAAGATCGTTAAAATCCACCCGACCGCTACGGCATCGGATTCAAAAATCTCGATGAACCGCGGCAGAATCGGGTTCAGCATACTATTGTTCAAAATGACCGTGAACGTCCCGAACAGGACAGACACGACCACGAGCCATTTATGAGGCAGTTTACTCAATCGTCTCACCCGCTTTCTTTCGATACACGAACTAGTATTTACTATACCACCTCCACTGTTCGTTAACCATGATTCCGCATGTTTCGACTGTAAGCGCCTTCTGTGCTGACAAAGGTTTACAACGATTCTAGAAGGGGGTAAGAGTCATACCAACGAACAAAAGGAGGTTCTATTTGATATGGGACGTTTAGATAATAAAACCGCCGTCGTCACCGGATCTGCAACAGGGATCGGTGCGGCGACCGTCAAACGGTTCGCAAGTGAAGGAGCAACTGTCATTTGCGGTGATATTAATGTAGAAGAAGTACAGAAAACGGTGGATGAAGTGAAGTATGAAGGTGGTCAGGCCGAAGCCGTCGAGCTTGATGTTTCCGATGTGGACAGTGTCCAGAAGTTCGCCAATTACGTAAAAGAACATTACGGGAAGGTCGACATCCTGTTCAACAATGCCGGCGTCGATCAAGAAGGCGGCAAAGTGCACGAATATCCGGTCGAACTTTTCGATAAAATTATTGCGGTCGACTTGAGAGGAACCTTTTTAACAAGCAAATACATCCTCCCGCTTATGCTTGAAAATGGAGGTTCTGTCATCAATACGTCGTCCATGTCCGGTCAGGCAGCGGATCTCGACCGCTCCGGATACAATGCAGCAAAAGGCGGTATTACCAATTTCACAAGAGCGATGGCAATCGACTATGCGCGCGAAGGCATCCGTGTCAATTCGATTTCTCCAGGTACCATCGAAACTCCGCTCGTCAAAGAGCTGGCAGGGACGAAGCAGGAAGAAGAAGGCAGAGAGTTCCGTGAAGCGAATAAGTGGGTCACGCCGATGGGACGCCTCGGACGCCCGGAGGAAATGGCGAATGTCGCTCTTTTCCTCGCTTCTGATGAAAGTTCGTATGTGACGGGGGAAGACATTACCGCAGACGGTGGCATTATGGCCTACACGTGGCCTGGGAAGATGCTTATGGACAAAAGCTGGAAAGAGAATACCGAGTAACATTAAAAGAAGCTCAGCATTGTGCTAAGCTTCTTTTTTATTCTGCATTTTTATAGTAGATCAAGTTGTCCGTCCATTCACCAAACTCGTGGATGAACCCTTTTCGGGTGCATTCATACACAAGACCTATGCTCTCTGCCATCTTGATGGAAGGCTCATTATCCAAATTGATATGGGCCTCTACCCGGTGGTAACTCAGTTGATCAAAAGCGATCCTTAATGCTTCAGCCACCGCTTCCTTCCCATAACCCTTCTCCCAATGCTGGTTATGCAGCGCATACCCGATTCTTCCCCACTGGAAGTCATATCTTACTAAAGTAGAGAAATCAATCATTCCCACGTGTGTTTGATCTCCTTTTAGAAAAACACCGAAGATATACGCGGTATCCTCCATCGCTAACTGTTGATGTTTCTCCACCAGCTCATCAAACCATTCTTTCGTACAAACACTCATATCAAGACGGCCTTCATCATGACGGCGCTTTGACGGAAAACGCCCCTCATATCCATGAAGCCAGCTTTCATAATCACTTTTTTCAAGCGGTCTAATTACCAATCTTTCTGTTTCTGAACCAAACGATAACGTTTCCAAAACCTTTCCTCCTAAAAAAAGAGTGAGAAACCAAAATGATTTCACACCCGTTTGTCTTTCTTATTGTTCTTCCTCTGCTTCCTCTTCGTTCAGTGGGTAATGCTTCAGGAAATAGACGAGAGCCTGCAGTTCGATGGCAAGGTCGATATGATGGACCCTGACATTCGACGGCACGCTGATCCTCGCTGGTGTAAAGTTAAGAATCCCTGAAATCCCCGCTTTTACAAGCCTGTCCGCGATCCCTTGAGCGGCAGAGGATGGAACGGTGAGAATGGCAACAGAAATGTCACCGAGCTTTTCTTCTAAATCGTCAATGTGCTCGACACCGACGCCACCGACCTCAGAACCGACCCTTTCCTCGTTGGCATCGAAGGCGATTTCGATTTTCGTATTGTTGTTTTTCGTAAAGTTGTAGTTCAAAAATGCCGTACCCAAATTCCCGACACCGATCAACGCGACACGTGTCGTTTCATCCTGGTCGAGCGTTTTTCTGAAAAAGGAAAGCAAATACTCGACGTTGTAGCCGTACCCTTTTTTGCCGAGTGCTCCGAAATAGGAGAAATCGCGGCGGATCGTCGCTGAATCGACTTTGACCGCATCGCTCAGTTCCTTCGATGACACACGCAGTTTGCCCTGGGTATGGAGGTTGTTCAAAAAGCGATAATAGAGCGGCAGCCGCTTCGCTGTCGCCTGTGGAATCTTCGTTTGTTCGATATCCATTAGCACCGGACTCCTTTACCTGTTTCTCGTATAGTCGCCGTTTTTCCCGCCTGTCTTTTCTTTCAAATAGGTCGGGCCGATGACCATTCCTTTATCTAACGCTTTGCACATATCGTAAACCGTGAGGGCTGTGGCTGAAGCGGCCGTTAGCGCTTCCATTTCCACCCCTGTGCTTCCCTTCGTCTTGACAGAAACCTCGATGTTTAATGTCGGCTGGTCTTCTGTTTCCCAATCGAAGGACACATCGATTCCTTTTAATGACAACGGATGGCACATCGGAATCCAGTCAGATGTCTTTTTCGCTGCCATAATCCCTGCGACCTGGGCCACAGAAAGCACATCCCCTTTTCCAATCTCATGGTTCGTGATTTTATGATAAATCTCTTCATTCACTTGTACACTCGTTGCTGCGACGGCCGTCCGCACGGAATCATTTTTGTCTGAAATATCCACCATACGGGCGCGGCCCTGGTCATTAAAATGACTGAACTCCGCCATTTTCTTCTACCCCTTTTTGTTAACAGTACTGATTGAAACACTACTCTTATTCTACCAAAAAATCAAACGTTAGTCGTTAAAGATTTCACATACTTGGAGACCATTGTGTTGCTAGGGGGCGCGCCTATGAGATACACTGATTTTATTGAGGTGAAACGACATGATTCTCATGCAATTGAACCAATTGACGAAGCGTTTCGGCGCCGAGTTGATTTTATCGAATATCAAATTGGAAGTGCAGATGAACGACCGGATCGCCATCGTCGGTCGGAACGGAGCAGGAAAATCAACCTTGCTCAAAATGATGGCTGGTGAAATGAGCCACGATGAAGGCAATATTTTCAAACCGAAAGAAACAACGATGGGCTACCTGGCCCAAAATACAGGGCTGCAGTCTGAGGAAACCATTTGGAACGAGATGGAGAAGGTGTTCACCCATCTGAAGGACTTGGAAAAAGAACTCCGCTCCATGGAAGTGCAGATGGCGGACCCAGACTTGCTCGACGATCAGAAACGTTACCAGCAGCTGTTGGCGGATTACGACCGCAAACAGGAATACTTCAAGACCGCAGGCGGGTATCAGTATGAAGCGGATATCCGCGGCGTATTGAACGGGTTGAATTTCAAAAACTTCGACTGGGATACACCGATCAACTCCTTGAGCGGCGGGCAGAAAACACGCCTGGCACTCGGAAAGCTTTTGCTCACAAGTCCTGATGTGCTCATCCTCGATGAGCCGACGAACCATTTGGACATCGATACGCTGAGCTGGCTTGAAGGGTACTTGCAAGGCTATCAAGGAGCGGTCGTCATTGTCTCCCACGACCGGTACTTCCTGGACAAGATCGTTAACACCGTGTATGAAATCGCGTTCCAATCATCCAAGCGATACCACGGCAACTACAGCGATTATTTGAAAAAGAAAGAAGCGGACTATGAGCAGGAACTCAAACGCTTTGAGAAGCAGCAGGAAGAAATTAAACGGATGGAAGATTTCATTCAGAAAAACATCGTCCGCGCGACGACAAGTAAGCGGGCACAAAGCCGCCGCAAGCAGCTGGAGAAAATGGACAAGCTCGAAAAGCCGAAGGACGACAACCAATCGGCGAAGTTCAGTTTCCAGACAGCGAAACGAAGCGGGAACGATGTGCTGAAGCTGCGTAACTACGCGTTCCGTTACAATGACAGCAAGGATTATCTTTTTGACAATGTATCCCTTGATTTGAACCGTGGCGATTCTGTGGCGCTCGTCGGACCGAACGGTGTTGGAAAGACGACGTTATTGAAGACACTCATCGGAGACTTGGAACAATCGAAAGGTGAAAAGCTGATCGGAACGAACGTGCAAATTGGTTATTACGATCAGGAACAGACGAAGCTGAACTCAACGAAAACCGTCTTGAACGAACTTTGGGACGAATATCCGATGAAAAATGAAAAAGATATCCGCACCATTCTCGGTAACTTCCTTTTTTCAGGAGAAGATGTGCTGAAGCCTGTCTCTGCGCTGAGTGGTGGCGAAAAAGCGAGACTTTCTTTAGCGAAACTGATGATGCAGGAAGCGAACTTTTTGATTCTCGACGAGCCGACCAACCACCTCGATCTCGACAGTAAAGAAGTGTTGGAAGCAGCGCTTGTGGACTATCCAGGCACCCTCTTGTTCGTCTCCCACGACCGTTACTTTATCAACAAGATCGCGACACAGGTTGTGGAAATGAATCCTGAAGAGACACGACTGTTTCTTGGTGATTATGACTACTATGTAGATAAGAAGCAGGAAGAATACGAGTTGCAGCAAATCGAAGAAGCAGAACGACTGCAAAACGAACCAAAACAGCAGGAAGTGCAGCAGAAGAACAGCTTTGAAGAAGACAAAGCGGCAAAGCGTGAAGAACGAAAGAAAAACCGCCGCATTGCTGAGATCGAAGAAGAAATTGAACAGCTGGAAGCGAGACTCGAAGAAAACGAAGAGCTCCTCTGTGACCCGGACATCTATCAGGACCACGAAAGATCACTCGAGATCACAGAAGACAACAACCAGCTCCAAACCAAACTCGAAGCCCTCATGGAAGAATGGGAAACCCTCCATGACTGATACTGAAAGAAACAGGTGTACCAGGTCATCCAGAATATGGATGACCTGGTACACCATTTTTTCCCAAACAGATAGTGTTAGAACGATATTCCGCTTTTAATGAACGGAAGTAAAGGTTTATTAATATCTACTTTTAATGATGAACCTAACGCAAATGCATAAGCGTGTATGAATGATGATTCAGTATCCACATAGTTTTCAACAGTTGAATAGCTTTATTAACAGTTTTCAACAGGGTTATACACATTATCCACAAAAATAATGAGATTTATCCACAAAATTGGTACCGTTTTCTTTACCATTTCTACTTATCCACTAATAAATTGTCCACTGTATGTTTATACACATGTGGATAAATCATTTTCTTAATCCATCCTCACACTTATACACACTCCCGTTAATAAAAGGGAAAAGCCCTCCTTATCTATAAAGGAGAGCTTTGATCGTTCTTGTTCACGACCTTATTTTTTTCGTCCACCAAAGAGTTCAAGATCCAGCCCTGGATTGGCATTCAAGTCCCATCCAGCCCGGTGTCCCTGATTGTACGCAACAGCTCCAGCTGCAGCAATCATCGCGGCATTATCTGTGCACAAATGAAGCGGTGGAATGAGCAATTCTGTTTCGCTGCCTTCAAACTTCTCCTGAAGCGCAGCTCTCAGTCCTTTATTGGCAGCTACACCACCTGCGACAATCATCTGCTTCACACCATACTCCTCCGCAGCGCGAATAGCTTTTGTGGATAGCACGTCCACAACACTTGCCTGAAAGCTTGCGGCTACATCCTCAGGTTTCAAATGTTCATCCCGCTGCTTCGCTTTGTGAAGACGGTTGATGACTGCTGACTTCAATCCGCTGAAACTGAAATCATAGGATCCATCTTCAAGCCAGGCACGAGGAAAATCGATTGTTTCTTCCCCTTCTTGAGCGAGACGGTCAATTTGAGGACCTCCTGGATATGGAAGCTTCAGCGTCCGTGCTACTTTGTCATACGCTTCCCCTGCGGCATCGTCCCGCGTTTCACCGATAATTTCAAAGGATCCATGTTCACGCATCAACACAAGCTCCGTGTGCCCGCCGGAAACGACGAGAGAAAGGAGCGGAAATTCAAATTCCTTTTCCAAACGGTTCGCATAGATGTGACCGGCAATATGATGCACGCCTACGAGCGGCTTTTGTTTTGCAAAAGCGATCGATTTCGCGGCATTGACCCCGACAAGAAGGGCGCCGACCAGTCCAGGTCCCTCCGTCACCGCAATGGCATCCATATCGTCTAGTGTCATCCCCGCGTCTTCCAGGGCTTCTTCAAGTGTAATCGTCATCTGTTCGATATGGTGTCTGGAGGCAATTTCCGGTACCACCCCTCCGAAACGCTTATGACTTTCAATTTGAGAGGCTACGATGTTCGTAACCAATTCTGTTTGGTTTCTTACAATTGCCACGGCCGTTTCATCACAACTCGTTTCAATCGCTATAATGTATTGATCTTCCTTCATTTTAATCCCACCCACATCACTAACGCATCTTCACCGTTGTCCGAATAATACCTTTTACGGATGCCTCCAGGTACCATGCCGAACTTCCGGTACATATGCTGCGCGGCTGTATTTGAAACTCTCACTTCAAGCGATAGTTGGATCGCTCCATGCTCGATCGCTTCGTTACACGTATGGCGGAACAATCGCTCTCCATACTTATTTCCTCTATGGTCCGGATGAATGGCGATATTCGTGACATGCGCCTCATCAATGATCAACCACAGACCACAGTATCCAATGATTTTGTCTGCTTTTTCTACGACATAATAATGCGCATAAGGGTTGTCTTCCATCTCTTTTTCAAAGGTTTCCCCGGACCATGGTACGGCAAAAGAAGCCTTTTCGACTTCCATAACAGCTTCTACATCATCCTTCGTCATTCTCCTGATCGTCGCCATTCTATTACTTCTCCTGCTGCTCCAGCCATTTGGCTTCCGCCTCAGGGATCCGCAAGTAGTTCGGGACAAGGTCATGCAACGGACCTGGTTCCTTTTCTTCTGCTACAGAAGCGATGATGGCAGGCCGTGCATAGTGGTAAGGAGCTTTCGGAAGAACCGCCTGATCACCAAGAATCTCGACGATCTTCTCTTCATGTACAGCTATATCCTGACTGAGGAAGAGAACGGGTTCGTCCAGTTCCTTCAATTGATGAAGCCAATCCTCCATTAATACGTTCGTCTCATCCTTTTCAATCGTCATGTCTGACCGATACAGACCTGTGTAGACGAGTCCCCGCCGCGCATCAAAGAACGGACAGACATATCCTTGGAAAAAGGCTCCCTGGCGTGCTACAGCTTCCAAGCTTGAGACACCTACGATAGGAATTCCGAGCGACCATGCCATCGTCTTTGCTGTCGTTAACCCGATCCGGACCCCCGTATATGACCCTGGACCATGAGCAACCGCAATTCTGTCCAAGTCACTCGGCTTCATCCCCGTCTCCTTCATGACCTGATCGATCGCAGGCATCAAACGGATGGAATGATTCTTTTTAATATTCGTCACATATTCACCGGCTACAGCCCCATCTCTAATGACCGCAACCCCCATGACATAATTCGAAGTATCTATCGCCAGTACATTCATTCTAAAATCTCCTTACATAACGCTTCATAATGACCAGAGGCAGCCTTTAATGTGAACAACCGCGTCGAGTCATCCAAATAACGAATCGTAATGTCCAACCGTTCATCAGGTAAAAACTCATGTATGAACTGAGCCCACTCCACGACCGTCACACCATCCCCCTCAAAGTACTCGTCGAAACCAAGGTCCTCATCACTCTCTTCCAGACGGTACACATCCATATGATAAAAAGGGATACGCCCCTGATATTCTTTCATAATCGTAAAGGTCGGGCTGTTGATTGTCCGTTTCACACCCAGTCCTTTGCCTAGACCCTTCGTGAACGTCGTTTTACCTGCGCCCAAATCTCCCTCTAACGTCAGCACATCTCCTGGCTGCAATCGTTGCCCGAGCTTTTCCGCCATCTGCTGCGTTTCTTCCGTAGAGGAGCTTCTCCATTCAAATGTCGTCATTCAATCACCCTTTTCCTTCAAATGAGTATAACCGGAAGAGGTTAAAATTTCCCACTCTCCGCTCTTGTTAACCTTCACCACTGGTTCCGGTCCCTCTTTCGTTTTTACATAGCCTATTTTACTTGCGGTCACACCTGCTTGTTCTGCAGCTTCTATCACTTGTGACCAATCCTTTTCTGGAACCGATCCAAGCAATTCAAAATCTTCTCCTCCTGATAATCCCCAATCTACATACTGCCCGGGAAATACCTTTTGAATCGCTTCAGAAAAAGGGAGAGCTTTCGAATCAATCCAAAGGTCAACTTCCGAGGCTTTTGCGATTTCATTCGCCTCATTCGCAATCCCGTCACTTACGTCGTTCAAAGTCAAGCGTTCCAGATGAGACAAATTAGAAGCAAAGGCTACCCTCGGCACGGGGGATTGATGTCGCTGCACCAGATATGTATGATCCTCGGATGCTTGCCCTTTTGGATTCAATAACCATTCCAGACCTGCACGGGAGTCTCCGAGGGTTCCTGTAACAAACAATACATCTCCCGTCTTAGCTGTCGATCGATATCGGGCCTTCCCTTTATGAACCATCCCAATGACGGTGACACTTATCGAAAGCTCACTTCCGGAAACAGTATCACCGCCGATTAAATCCATCTGATAAGAATCCCCGAGTCTCTTCATTCCCTCATAAATACGTTCAAGTTCTTCCTGACTCCAATCAGAAGGAATGGTAATTGAAACCATAAAAAAGGCAGGCGTACTTCCCATCGCGGCAAGATCGCTGATATTTGCAGCCAGGACACGGTAGCCGATCTGTTCAGGAGCCATCGTCTGTCTCGTAAAATGGACTCCCTCCACCATCGTATCCACAGCCGTAACGATATCATGACCCGATGGTCGGAAGACAGCTGCATCATCATCGATCCCTTTTATTAAAGAAGATTGCCGGTAATACTCCGGCTTGATCGATCGTATAAATGAAAACTCATCCATGTGTAATATCCCTTTCTCTTATGACCGCTTTCTTAATACGAAACCAGCCGAACGTATAATCGTAGTATTCCTATTATACCAAGAGAGAGGCATATTTAAAAAATTCCATAATAAAAGCCTTAGGAAAGGTTCCTAAGGCTGAACGTTTAATTTTAAGTAGTGGCGGTCCGGACGGGACTCGAACCCGCGACCTCCTGCGTGACAGGCAGGCATTCTAACCAACTGAACTACCGGACCAAAATTTTTCATAAAAAAAGAAAGTCTAATGACTTAAATAAAAATTGGTTGCACTTATTAGTACTACGATTTTCATTTAACTTGGATGATTACTCGACGTAGTTAAATGAAATTTGGTTGCGGGGACAGGATTTGAACCTGTGACCTCCGGGTTATGAGCCCGACGAGCTACCAGACTGCTCTACCCCGCGATAATGTGGGATTACTTTGATAAGTTCCCATAAGATTTAATTGTGTTCTATTTCCTATTGTACTACGTTTTAGAAAATAAATCAATGTGGCGGCGTCCTACTCTCACGGGGGTAAACCCGACTACCATCGGCGCTGAAGAGCTTAACTGCTGTGTTCGGCATGGGAACAGGTGTGACCTCTTCGCCTTCACCACCACATCAATATAAAGTTTGAGGTGAACCCTCAAAACTGGATAAGGAAACATCTTGTTTGAAAAAGGACAATCTTTTCACGAATGATTTGAATCAGATAGATAAGTCATCGATCCATTAGTATCCGTCAGCTCCACGTGTCACCACGCTTCCACCTCGGACCTATCAACCTCATCGTCTCTGAGGGATCTTATTTGCTTAAAGCAAAGGGAAATCTCA
>NZ_QUAE01000015.1:0-74289 GCF_003386945.1 Halobacillus trueperi
TCGCTTCCCGCGCTCGACTTGCATGTATTAGGCACGCCGCCAGCGTTCGTCCTGAGCCAGGATCAAACTCTCCATAAAAGTTAAGTTTGACTTGCTCATTTGCACACCGAATGTGCTTGTTTCAAATTCCTTCTATAAAGAAGAAATGTTTTGACGTACTGGTTGGTTCGTTCAGTTTTCAAAGATCAAATTTTTGTTTGCTGCTTCAAAAAAGCGACTTATTAAATATATCATTTCCTGCTGTTTCCGTCAACAACTTTTTTATGATTTATTTTTGTTAAGCCGTTTGCGGCTAGCCGCTCTCTTAAAGCGACAAGTAATAATATATCATGCGATTCGAAACGATGCAATAGGTTTTTATAATAATTATGATCATAGAGACAGGGATGCTGCCATTGGTTCAATTGATTCCGTCTCAGAATGATAACTCCACCGGAAATGGAGATTTTAATTTATGGAGTAAAAAAGCCGTGAGTTACTCTGCTTGTTCCCTTGTCATTTGCTTTCCGTCCCGAAGATAAGGTCACATCTCTTTTTCAGGGACGCCCCCCCTCAATACAAGAGAACCATGGAGAAATACGCCAACCAAATGATCTCCTCTGATTTTACGCATTTGTTCATTACATTCTTCGAGAAAATATTCGATCATCTCTCCTCCCTCTTAGACCTTTTGAAAATGTGTATCTTTGAAACCACTATGATGCTTCAAACCGTAACCAATCATCCTATCCATCCCGATATGACCCGTCCAAATAAGGCTGACCATCAATAACCAATCTAACGTTATAATGGTAGAAACGAGTAGGAGAGTGACCGGAAGGATGTAACTATGAAAGATATTGTAAACAATGGCCCCCACGCTTTCATTGATGACATAACCGATCATGGACACATCGAAAACGAACAAAAGAAAAATGCAGACGATCCAGCTGAAACTGTTTTGCTGGTAGAAATACAAGCTTGTGATAAAGATAACCGTGCCTTCTAAATGGAGAAAAAGTTTTGGCATACCATCACATCGCCTATGGATATTAAGTTTTATCCTCACACAACCGAATTACATAAATACCTATTCACCATACTAAAACCATGCTGGTCGATTTTTCGATGCTTTCCATCCTGTGGGTTTAAACCGAAACCGTATTCCTTCTATTTATAATGTTTTTCAATACGCCTCCACACTTCGATCACTAATCACCCAAAGAGATTCATCTTTGATCCGATGATCGACATACTCTAATTGATATTTTGAGTGGTGACACGTACCATAATTTAAAGCTTTATTCTCTTAACTTTGCATTCCAATAGTCAACAAACGTAATATAACCACCCTTATTTTGAAAGTATGGTACCAATTGCTCACCACGTAGTTTGTATGAGTTTATATAGGGTACTCCCTCTCGGTAAGCTTTTTCCATTCTATGATTGCCATCAATGATTTCGAACATGCCCGGCCTAATCTCAGCTTGAATGACAGGACGGTCTATATCCACAGAAGGTAAGTAGTCTTCATTTATTGCACCATGGAAATGAGTTTTGAACCATTCTCTTACATTAATTAACTCTTTTTCTACACACAGTTTGCCATCGATAATATGTTCATACATTCTTGTTATATTAAAGTTAAATATACCATTTGGATAAATCTCATCTCCCTCATAAACAGGAAGTGGTGTATAATCAGCATTCAGTCTCAACTCTCTACTTACATTCACTTCGCTTCCCCCTTGATCACGATAATATAAATTTCCACTTCATTATATTACATGATTTTGCCTTCCATTTCCTTAGTTAGGATAGTTACACATGAGAACTGATGTAGAAAAAGTTATTCAGAGCTTAAATAAATGTCCGACACCTTTTAGCTCTTAAAAACACCATAGTTCAGGCGAAATTGGCCAATACATTCCTTTCGAGCTAAGTGAGTATCATGCACCGAAATAAAGATAATAGCCCTGAAATGTTCCGGATTAAAATTACAAGCACGGCCCCCGTTAAAGCTTTTAACCTAAGGGATGAAAGCACATTACTAGCACATTACTGAAAAAATGAATAGGACAATCTTAAAGACTAATAGGTATTTATTAACACCTTCAGGGGGGGATTTAAATGCCAATGCGCGAGTATAGGATTGTTAATTTAAAGAATATGCTACCATCTCACCAAACGGATAAAGCAGATTCTACTTTTAAGGAAATATGGAAAATATCCAAACCTAAACCTACTCAATGTATAAAACTTGGTGAATATATAATTCTAAAAAATGATAAAGTTCAATCAGATGAAGTTATTTCTGTTAAAACACCGGACAAACAACAAAAGCAAAAAGTTATAGAAACTTATCCCCCACACTTAAAAAGTCAGATTCGATCCCTTGAAGTTGAATTAAAACTAACACAAAATCATTTAAAGAAGATAAAAAAAGAAGTTGAATCAGAGGAAATAAAACAGTTGAAAATAAGCAAACAGATAGAATTTCTAAAACATATAGCTAGTGAATTGAGAACTAATACCGATAACCAAAACTATATTAAACGGTTTAGAAATAGATATTCCTCTTTTAATGAGTGTCTTGATAAACGATTAAAGGGTCTAGCTCCAGAAGAAAAAGAAGAAGTAATAACGCTACTGGATGACTTAAAAGAAAGGATTATTGAAGTAGAGAAATATATCAAATGATTTATAAACATCAGAATGAATAACCAACCTGTAGCTTTCTAAAATTCTAGACGCTTACTCGGTACTCGGGGATTGCTAATTTTTCGCTATTTGCTTTCCTTTCTTATGAGTCAAAAACAAACTATCGAGATTTAACTCTTTACACTTTAGCAGAGTAGGCAGGCACCGACATTTTAGGAAGCGCAGGGACGGTTCTTGTGCTTCCCCAAGTTCGGTTCGAATCTAATTGAAGTATGAAAATATAAGGTTCCCTATGGATCAGAAAGAAAGAATAGATTTTTGGACCTTTTCTAGGGATGAACTTTGCTCTTTCAGAACCATTTAAAGAACAGCAAAAAAGAGAGAAAAGCCCGAATGGCTCTCCTCTCCTGTAACAATCATCATTTATATGCTTAGGAAGCGCATGAACCCGTCCCCGCGCTTCCCTTTTTAGCGCTTTACTGCATCACATTCCCTACAGCCGGAATCGGATTCTCTTTTAAAATCCGGGCAAGGTGCAGTGTATTATAAGCAAGCATCTTCACATGACCCTTTGTAAATTCATTGTCATTTCCATCCACATCCAAATAGGATGGCCCTGGACCGGCTTCTCCGACCCAGTACGTATCCACATTCGGAGGAATCAAAAAGCCGAGATTTGACTGGGCATATAAAATCGAAGAGGCTGCTTTTTTGGCACCATCTTCATTTCCTGTGATGATTACACCACCGACTTTGTTATAGAAAATGGACTGTCCTTCTTCATTCGTTTCACTACTGCTTCCATCCAGTCTTTCAATCGCCAGTTTAGCCAGGCTGCTTTTCTCTCCCAACCATATCGGGGTTCCGATCATGACGATATCTGCTTCCTTCACTTTCTCTAAGATCAGCGGCCATTCATCCTCTCCCCCCAGGTCAGCACTAATCCCGAAAGGAATATGATAATCGGCCAGCCGCACCATTTCCGTCTCTGTACCTTCGTCTTCCATTATATTTAATACTTCTTGACTGAGTCCTCCTGTATTAGAAGGTTCTTCAGCACTCGTCTGTTTTAAAGATGCATTGAGCACGAGAGCTTTCAATTTACTCATCTTATCTACCTCCTATTTATATATTTCCATTCCCTTCGACAAAAGAATTCAATCTGAAATTCGCCTACCTTCTCGAGATCATACAATCATGTAACATTTATATACTTAGGAAGCGCACGTAAAAACGGTGCCTGACCCCCACTGCTTTACCAATGTAAAAGATTGGGGATCAGGCACCGAGATCTCAAGCGGTCTCATTCTCTCTGGGGGGGCATTACTCTGAAACGAACCCTTTTTCTACTACTCCTGTTTAATCGGAACAAACACTCGATGTTTGTTATTTTCGGTAGGGATATATAGGATTTTAGTTTCCTTATATGGTAGTTCAACGACCTCATCGATGATTTTATCAATGTCATCGCTTTGCTTATTTTGTTTCATATCTTTTTTTACTGTTTTCAAGCCTTTGTTTTCTAACACAACACTTTTTTTCACTTTATTAACATCCAATTTAGACTTACCAAGAATAATCCCCCTAACTCCTAATTCAGCTAGAATACCCCAACCTTTAAGAGTAGGACTATCAGTTAATTCTTCTAACCTTCTTTCGAATTCTCCCTCTTTACCAAACAATTCTTTACTACTTTGTTGCTGTATCTTCAAATAAACTCTCTCAGCCTCTGAGTTAATATTTTGATAAAAGCTGTCAGCATAACTTTGTTTCAACTGCCCTATTAGTCCATTAATAAACTCTAGTTGTCCACCAATCTTCATTCTTGTTCCGATCTCGATTAGACTCGCGATCAAAGATAACTTATTAGCCTCAAAAGCAATCGTCATTGTAAAATTAATATCCTCAAGATTCTTCACCAGAGCTTTGGACTTAAGCTCCAAGTTCCATTCACTTTCTTGTCTTTTTAACCGATACTTATATTCTTCGTAAATTTCATCTGCACTTTTTTTATAACCTCTAATCGCAGATAAATCAGTAGCATCAACTAACTCTCGATCTGCAATCTCAGACAAACCCTTTCTTGCTGCAATTAAACGTCCGATGTTTGCATCATGATGAAAATTTATAAGCATTTCTAATTTCGCATCCATTTTTTTAATATGAGCAGTAATTTCATTCAAATAATGTGTTCCTGAAATAGCTGACATCACTTGCATTCCTGCTGAAAGAATCATTGCCGGGTTCACTGAAGCACGTAAACCGACGTGAGCAAAACCAGCATGCTCAACTAAACTTCCCGATGCATCTCTCACCATTGTTGATGTAGTTCCGTTTGCAAATTTAGATAGATTTACAGGGTTTGTAGTTGCAGTAAACAAGCCATTAGGTGCTTTTTCTGCAATTTGAGCTAACGTCATGCCTTGATTCGCAACTTGCAAAGCCGACTGTGAAACGTTTCCCGTCATCAATGACGATTCAGAAACAAAGACCTCCTTGTATTTTTCCTTTGTTTCTAATTTATCATCTGTTACCTTTTCCAAAGAAAGTTCCCCGACAATAGGGTTAGAGAAAATAATTTCATTGATTTCATCCGAATTATCTAACCTTTTATCTTCAAACAAATTAACTATCTCCCTTCCTTTTTCTCTAGATATATTATACATGCATTCTCTATGTAACATGGGGACGAGTAAATTTTAGTTTACTATTGGTTTAGTTAGATTAACATGGTGGGAAAATTAATCGACAGGAGAAAAAATGTCTTCATAAGAAAGTGCCTGACCCACACCACGTTAGCACTTTAGCGCAGTGGGGGTCAGGCACTCTTTTTTTATCTTGAGGCTCTAGGTGATGATGTGCAAATGAAAACATTAAAGAATTATATTGCTTTTAAGCGGATCAAAAATTTTGCCTGTGTGGAAGTTCATCCGTCTACGAAGAAAATTTTGCTCTATGTAAAGGTTAATCCTGATACAGTTGACTTACAGAAAGGGTTCACGCGTGATGTCCGAAATATCGGGCATTATGGTACAGGGGATTTGGAGATTACGATTAGCAGTGATGAGGATTTGGAGAAGTCTAAATCGTTTATTGATATGAGTTATGATGTTAGTTAATAATTATTATATGAGGAAATGGATGAGAGCGGTAACAGTGGAATGACATACTTGATGAGATATAAAAATGAGCCAGTCTCCTTTTCTAGGAGTACTGGTTTTTTTATACAATCATTAGTCGTTCAATAAAATGTATCTTGCCCCCTCCATTTAATATCATAGTGGTAAAGAAAGCCAAACATTAGAAACTACTTCCATTTGTGATACCATAAAAGGAAAATGTCACTGACCGGAGGATTTCCATGCTTAATAAATTTATTTTAGATTTTGCTAAGCAATCAGAGGTTGTTTATACCTTAAGTACAAATGCACCCAATTACATAGTCTCATCTAGTGAAAAAGGTATCCATGTAGAAACTAAGTCTTCACGCAATAAATTCAATGAGGGTAAAAAGGAAGTCCCTTACGTACTTATTCGTAACGACTGGCTAGAACAAGCATTAGGAATCTTAATAGATAAAAGAACCGTTAATGATCAGGATTTTGTGGATTTAGGAAGAAGGCATTCTTTTATACTCGCTTTTTTGTCTTCCCTTCCCTTCGTAGAAAAACTTAAAAATAACCAAGTTCAGCTTAAAACATTCACCACACTAGACATTCCTTTTAGTACTATTGACCAAACAATGACAATGCTTCAAGAATTGATTGATGGCGAATATACAGCAGATTCTATAGCCCAAAAGTTTAAAGATGACAATATGAAACGGCTAAAGGCGCATGCTCGTCAAAATTTACGATTACTTGGTTACTTAAATAAAGACAATAAACTGGTGAATAAAGATAATTCCATTCAAGAAGTTAAAAAAAGAATACTTCAAAGTCCATTTGTACATATGGTGTATGAATCTTTAAAGTTTATGGACATGTATAACTACAAGGAAAAGCTAGAAGTCTTGCGAGAAATTGCTTATTTAACTGTTGTGAGTTCAACAGATCAAACAACCATCAAAGAATCTGTTGCTGAAAAAGGAATTAGAAACATTTTCAACTGGCTAAAGTACGCGAAGTTAATAGATGGAGATGGGAATGTGATAGAGATGTCTGAAAAGGTAAATAAAAACCGGAATTACTGGTGGGTGAACCAAGGTCAAACAGCTAAAGATGAAGTAGAAGGCGGTTTCCTATGGGCCCCTAAAAGAAACAAACAAGGCACCCCTCTCACCCATCATACGGATCTTCTTAAAGCTAATCCGGGAGATGTTGTATTCGCTTATTCGCAGGGGGCTATCCATTCCATCTGTGAAGTAACAGAGAATGCTGTCACTAGTAAGAAGCCTTCTACGTTTGCTACAGATCTGTGGGAAGAAGACGGCAACCTCCTCCGCGTCCAATATTTCCCGCTATCACCTAAGTTAAAAAAGGTTACTATTCCAGAGGATAAACGGAAAAAAGAAGTTGGACCTTTTGATGTGAACGGAAATGTGAAACAGGGTTATTTTTATTCAGTATCCAAAGAATTTGCTGAATATCTTCTAAGTTCGTTTCAAGACAGCTTTCCAGCAACTTTCAAACTTGAAGGGTCAACACGCAAAACAACAAATCTCTCAGAGAAAAGATTGGTCAATCATATATACAATTATATTAAGAATGAAGGCTTTTACTATAAAGAAGAAGAAGTGAAAAGTCTTTACCTCTCCTTACGAACAAAACCTTTTGTCATCCTTTCGGGCATTTCAGGGACTGGAAAAACAAAAATTGTTGAAAAGTTTGCAAATAGTATCGGGGCAACCGAAGAAAATGGACAGTTTCACCTCATTCCTGTGCGTCCCGATTGGAGTGATGGTTCAGAATTGATTGGGTTTGAAGATATTAAAGGAGATTTCAAACCTGGCCCCTTAACAAAGGTACTGCTTGAAGCAGAAAAGAACCCTGAGCTTCCTTACTTTGTTCTTTTAGATGAAATGAATCTAGCGAGAGTTGAATATTACTTCAGCGATTTATTAAGTGTGATGGAAAGCCGTAGATGGGTAGGAGATCAGATTGTCACCTCTCAAATACCTACACCGGAAAGCTTTAGTAAACGCGTAATAATTCCTGATAATGTTTATATTATCGGCACCGTCAATATGGACGAGACGACACATCCTTTTAGCTCGAAGGTGTTAGACCGTGCAAATACGCTGGAATTTAATGAAGTGGATCTTAGCTTCTTTCCAAGTCTACAGGATAATCAAGAAGTTGAGGATTATCCTGTTACGAACGACGTACTTAAGACAAAGTATTTAACATTAAAGGATGCAATAACTGATTATCAGTCGATCATTAAGCACACAACAAATCGGCTTATAGACATCAACAATATTTTAAAAAAGAATAAGACTCATTTCGGATATCGAATTCGCGACGAGATTTGTTTCTATATGATTTACAACCAACTAGGTCAATTGATGACACCAAAAGAAGCATTTGACCGACAACTATTACAGAAAGTCTTGCCAAAGATAAATGGAAGTGATTTTGCTACGGCTGAGATTATCGAGGAGTTGTTTACTTACTGCACAGGCCAGGCCCTTGATATGGTGAACTATGAGCAAGCGATCGAACATGCTCACTTCCCTAAATCAGCTGAAAAGTTAGCCATTATGTATAAGAATCAAGAACAGCACGGCTTCACTTCATTTTGGTTAGGTTAAAAGCTGATAAGGAGGTGGGTACACATGTCTCACGCCAATGATACGAACCTGCTGGTCATTGAAAATGAAGAGTTTTCCGTGCATTTGAAGGGCAGGCCATTCAACAGTCGCTTTGAAAATTTAAAAAGCTATAAGAAAAAGGTCCATGTACAAGAACAAGCAATGACATTAAAGGTACATGCGTTAGAAGAGACAGCTGTTCATGTCTTCCATCCTGTTCTAGAAAGAATGATAGACCTTTCTGAAGGACCCTTTCCACCTATCTTCTTTGAAAATGAAGTTTATCAGCTAGTGGTCGTTTCTAAAACTGGCAAAGAACTTTCTTTCTATCATGAACATCCTTTAGTTCGAAGATCTGTAAGCAAAGAAAAAGTCGGAGATATTACCTTTTTAATGGGGCAACTTCAATTTATGAATGAGGTCGGCTTAACACAATTTAGTATTCTAGATGGTAAGGATCAGCTAGCTGATATAACGATAGAACTGTTTCCAACAAAACTTGATTACAAAGAGGACTATAAGCGTCTATTAGCGGAAGTAAGCGAAGAAGTGTATAATTTAGCTTTTCATTTTATGAAAAAGACGTTTCTTGGGGCGTCAAAAATTTCATCAAAGTCCCCTTCTCAAGCAGAATTTCACAGGTTACTTCATCATTATTTCGATCGATTTGTGAACGCCATAAAACTCATCGAAAGGCAACCGCACCATCAATTAATCACTGAATATCACAAGGTAAGAGGCGATCAACTAAGACGAACGGATAGTCAGTCTCGAAAATATTTACGGAAGAGGCCCTATTTGTTCAAAGAGACTAGCCATGGAGTTACGATAAATGAAAAACAAATGATGCCAGAACGTGGATTAAATGCTAAAAAGACTCTTTCCTTTGATACATTGGAAAATCGTTTCGTGAAATTCATGATGATCCGACTGCAGGAGAAAATAAAATCCTTGAGCTATCAGGTGGAGCGTTATCTGAGCAATTCCCCTTCTGCTGATCGTTCTATATTGAATACATTAACCTTCATGCAAGGAAAACTGTATGCTATTGAAAGATCTCCCTTTTGGCGTCAAATCAGTCGATTGGATCGATCCGTACTCACGTTAGTCATGCAAATGAAGCAAGGGTATCGGGATGCTTATATGATTTACTTAGTATTATCGCAAGGGCTCTCCCTCCAAGGAGAAATCTTTAAAATGTCTGTAAAGGATGTAGCAACCCTATACGAATATTGGACGTATTTAAAGATGGGGCAAATTTTGCATAAGAAGTATGAAGCCATTGACCAAGATATTATAAAGATTAAACGAAACGGGCTTTTTGTGGACCTTGATCAAAGCAAATCGGCCAAACGAAGGTTCCAGCATCCTTTTACAGGAGAACAAATCACGCTTGGCTTTCAGGAAAGACACCCGTCGTCTCCTACAGTACGGCAAAAACCAGATATTATGTTGACGGTAGAAAAGAAAGGCCATCCTTATGCTTATCAGTATATTTTTGATGCGAAATACCGCATCGATTTTGGCCAGTCAGAGAACGAAGCGTCTACCCCTAGTCCGATGGAAGAGGATATTAATACGATGCACCGATACCGGGACGCCTGGGTTTATAAAAATGACGGACCATACGAACGCTATGCCTTCGGTGCTTATGTGCTATTTCCGTGGATGGATGAAGAGAATTATGAATCTCATCCTTTTTATAAAAGCATTGATGAAGTCAATATTGGGGGCCTCCCGTTTTTACCGAATACAAATCGATTAGTTGAAGAGTTTTTGGAACACTTAATTGAAAGCAGTCCGGAAGACTTACAAACCCAAGGCATCTTACCAAAAGGATCGCTTGAATACTGGGAGTCCTCTCTCGATGAAAAAGTTCTGGTTGGAGTAGTTAACGACCACAAGAGGTTGACGGCGCATTTGCAACATCGTTTCTACCATATTCCCTTAAAGCAATTAAAAAAAGGGTGGCAAGAAGCCAAACACATTGCTCTCTATATTACACAAAAGGCTGCAGAAAATGGGTCATCCAACGGTATTACCTATTACGGGGAAATAACAAATGTAGATATAGTAAAACGTTTCGAACTGAAAGAGGTCCCAAGTCGGTCTCAAGAACTCTATGTGAAATTCACTGTAAAAGAATGGGACTCTTTACCGAAGACCATCCGTCCTGTTGGATACGGGATACAAGTCTATACTTTAACGACATTAACAATGTTGCAGCATGCAAAAGATTTACCTGAGTTATTTATGAAATCAAATACCGAACTGAAATTGTGGCGGTTCCTACGCAGGTATTCCAATAAGGTTCAGACCATACTAGATCATACGCATTTAGATAATTCTACAGGGGTAAAATCCTTTGGCATTGGTCATAACGTTATCGAATTGGATGAAAGTCATAACCGTCTTGTGATTCATGACTCACATGGTAACCAAACTGTGGAGTCATTAAAAGATTTCAAACGGACTCCTGTACCTATTTATAAGAAAATCCAAAAGGTGTTAAGCAACTAAGACTTAATAATCTACAGTAGTTTGCCAGGACCTAGAAGCAGTAACTCTTTTTCCCTCCTATCTACAACTAGACTAGATCCTGGCACTAATAACTTATTGAACAACCCACTCCCCCATTTTTTAGCCCTTATTGAACGATTCAATTTGGTTCTAAGATATAGGATATGATGGTGCCTGACCTCTGCCGCGTTAACAATTTAGCGAAGTGGGGATCAGGCACTTCCTTTCAAACGCTCTTTTCACGGAAAAACCACACCTAGTTACCAAGTAAAAAAGCAGGACCTGAATGCACGTACACCCCGCTATCCATGGTGTCTGACGCTGGCCCGGATGTGTCAAAGGAGGCACTCTTACAGCGATCGCTCCATAAAATCCAATGATCTCAACAATGTGGGTCTGACTCCATGACTGCTATGCAGCACCCCTCTTCCTTTGGCTAAAAGCATTACACTAAGGCCTGCTGGAAATGGCATTGAGGTGCCTGCCCCCGTCGCGGTTAACACTTTAGCGAAGTGGAGGCAGGCACTTTTCTTGTTACTGTCGAACTCAGGCACTATCATCTAATGCTTTAATTTTTAGCAGTCCCTTTTCATAGAGAGTACATGCTTGCTGACAAATACACTTGTGGTTTAATGTAACTCTGATACATATGCATATGCGATAGCAGAACCTGTCCCAAATTTATTTTTTAGGATTTCATTAGATGATTGCATTTTATTCAACATTCCTTCATCAATGGGAGATCCTTCAAAAAAGCTTCTACCTGATTCTGTTCCCTCTTCAATCTGATACCATTTTGTAGGCTGGTACCCACAAACAACTTCACCATTATTTATCCCAAGTACAAACCTGATATGCTTTAATCTTTTTCTATTTATCTTCCAGTTTCCATTGGTAGATTCATAAAGGGTTTTACCTTCCTTAATTGCGTTATGTATCTTAACCATCAAAATTTCCTGCTCCATTGATTATCAACCCCAATTATTCTTAATTATCCGTATACATCTTTCAATAACAATTTCATAAGGAACGCCTGCTCTCCGCTTCGCTAAAGTGTTAACTCAGTTGGTGTCAGACACTTTCATTAATTAAAAGGGTTCAGATTTTTTCATGTTTGGAAGCCGAGCAGATGAGATGACGGCACACATGGAGTCAGACCCACAGTGATGGGAGCATTGAAGCTCCTGAAGCGTTCGCTGTAACAGTGCCTCCCGCATAAACATCCGGGCCAGCGTCAGACACCATGGATGGTAGGACGCTCCTGTATCGATCTTTTACTTGATCTTGCTACACAGGGCTTCTGGACAGAAGAAGTTATTATTAAACTAGAAAGAGCAGATGGACTACCTGGGTCAATTCTAAGGCTCTTTTAAGGACATGAATGATCTTTATCTTGTTTTAGTTACTTGCTAAAAGTCTCCTTTATTCTCTTGTCTTCTTTTTAATTGTATAATTTATGATCAAAATACCTTTTGTCTAGGAGTCAGGTAGTGACTAATACCCGTAAAAGTAACTATTTGAAGAAGAGAGGAGGCAAATTTAGCAGCTTCCTCTCCCTTGTAATTATTCCCGTCTATTTTTAGTCGTTATAACGTAGCATTAAATCTGATAAAAAAGATTTAACCTTACCTTGCCCTTTGACAAATCTTAAATAGTATTCAATTCAATCGTATCGAGCGAAGAAGAAATTGAATCTAACTTTTCATTCACATCAGTAATGGAATTATATAATCCCCGCCCCATAATTTCATCAAGTTTATCGTACAAATCTGATACAGAATCATATACGCCGCTCCCTTTTAAACTCTCGATGGAACGGTCAATATCATCCAACTTCCTATTCATTTCTTGCAACTCCATTTTTATATCTCTTAAAATATCCACTAGTTCTTCCATGATATCTCTCCTCATATGATATGTTTTAAAACTTTTATTAGAGGAATCTTCAGGTGGCATCAGATCCCCTAAGTTATGCCACCCGGCTTTAATCCTCTAATAATTTTTCTCCTTTAACTCTTCTGAAAAATTCCTTATCTCATCACTATACTTCTGCACTTTCTTTATTTGGTTCAATTCCCATGCGGTCCAACTTCTCCCACAAACTCTCAAGCGCATTTTTGCGGTCCAGATAAAAGTCTCTCCCACGTACACGCCAGAACTCCCAGCCAGCTCTTTCGAGAGATTCCTGACGAATCATGTCTTCTTCAAATTTCTCTGGTCCGTGCCAAGCTTCACCATCGCATTCGACCGCTAGTCGATTTCGCATCCCTTCAACCACTAAATCTATACGATAGCGACCAACTTTCACTTGAGGGGTCACTTTATATCCTTGAGCCAAAATCATACGCAATACATCCACTTCAAACGGTGAATCACATAACTTTTCCAAATCCTCCACTTCGTTATTTACTCGGTTCGGTTCTTTACAATAACTGAGTAGGCGATAGCGCAAATCATCGGTTTTCAAGTCTTGTGAATCGACAGAGTGATAGAGTCTCATTTGGTTTTTGGCACGGCTGGCCGCAACGTTGATTCGCTGTTTCTCACTATTTTTGGTCAACGCTCTGAAGTTGCGCTTTGGAGCAACGACCATGGATAGGAAGATGACATCTCTTTCGTCCCCTTGCAAAGTATAAGCGTCTCCACAAATTACTTTCCTTCGAACGAACTCTTCGTCACCAATGGCCTCTCTGATTTTCGTTTCAATTAAGGAGGATTGTTTCTTCCCTTGTAGTGCGATGACGCCGAAGGACTGATCATTGTATCTAGGATCATTAATCATTTGTTCGATGTCTGAGACAATCTTTTCTGCTTCAGGAACGTTGAGATCCTTTTCCCTCTCATCGTTGTACCCGTCTTCGACTTTAATAGCGGTTACCGGCGGGTCCAACTTTTCCTCCTCCACAGGTAGGCGGAGAGGAATCATCTCTCCCCCGTAACTCAAATCGTTAGAGAATTGGATGATTTCTGGTACACACCTGAAGTGTTCTCTTAACATCAACTTGCCTTCTTTCGGAAACGTTTGTTCAGCGATTTCATACAAGGAGATGTTCCCGTCAAACAAATTAGCGTTAGGGACATCTTGTAAATAGCGACGGACAAGCTCATTGACTTCATCGTGTTTAATTCCGATTGATTGCGGGCTGATTTGTTCTTCGTCTCCGACGACAATCATTTTCTTACCACGAAGTAAGACATTGGTAGAGAAGAGGTCACACTGGCTGCTTTCATCAAATATGATGACGTCGAATTTATCATTGGTTACTGGGAAATTCTCAAGAACTTGGTTGATTGGCATGACCCATACTGGGATTGCTCCTTGCGCCGTCTTCATAGACTCTCTTGCACCTTTCAAGTTTGTCTGTGCGGATTTGCCGCTTCCCTTTCCATATCGTTTAATATAAGACTTCCATGACGATAGCGCTCGCTTTTCCGATTGAGTGATTCTTTCCAGCTGTGATTTCCATGTGGAAGCTGTGACTACTTCACTAATCAATCTTTTCTGTTCTTTATGTTCTTCCTCTAATTTATCTTTTAGCCTAGCTACGTTCATGTCTTTGGTTTCATCCAACCAAGTCTGAAGTTTCCTTAACTCCAAGGCTTCTTTATAATCATCAATATACATCCACTCTCTGCCTACGGATGATTCGATAGAGGCGGCTGTTGCTGGAAGCACCTCTTTTAGCTTATGGAGAAGATCATAAAATTGATGGACAAGTTTCTTCTTTTCACCAAATGCTAGCAGCTTTTCTGTGGTTTCCGCCCATTTGTCTTTATCGTTTGTTTCCATCGCTTGGATGAAGTCGAAAATTATGGGGTGCATCTCTTTCTCATTGCTCATTTCTCGAAGCTTAGACACTTCTTCTTCCTGCTTGATTTTCCAATGATTGAGGCTGATGTATTTTTCAGCGATGGTCAGTTCTTCTTTTACCCTCTCGACTTGGTCAAAGGAATAAAAATCGATTTCTGCCCCTGCAGGGAAATAACTTTCGGCTTTTTTGACTTCATCAGCAAAACGGATGATATCGTTGATCTCTTTCAGCACTTCTTCAGCTTCATGAGGAAATCGACTAGAACTTCTGTCGACTGTCTTTCCGTTCACTTCCTGCATATTGCCGTTTAAGATTCTCGTGGTTTCTTCTTTCATTTTTTCATATTGCGTATGTTTCTTAATGATCTCCAAATCTTCCTGTCGATCGACTGGCTTACCATTCAACACTTTCTCTTCAAATAGGTATTTGGTATTCTTTCCTTTGAACAAGAAAAAGAACATCGATGCTTTCTTACCTGCGGCTAAATGTTCTCTAGCTATCTCTGCATCAGTCTGAATTTCCTGAAGGTCTGTTTTTGGAAGGTTAATTTCATGAGTGATGAGATCATTATACATAGCAAAAAGATGCTGGATGCTATCCTGTTGTTCTGAAAGCAACTTTTTCCAACGTTCTTCTCGAACTCCTCCTGATTTGAGATCTTCTGTAATCATCACGGATGACTCTTTTTCCATCGTCGCTTGGAGAGCAAGAATCTCTTGCAACTGCCGTTTCATTTCAAGTATCGTTTCTTTATTCTTATTCAGTTGATAAGTTTCAAGGATCGACTTTCCTTCCTCCTCGTAATCGTTCAAGAAATCTCCTTCTTGAACCAATTCATCGAAGGTCGGAACACTCATGATCTCTTTTTCCAATTTCGGTAATCTCTTTCCATACAGAGTCAAATCATCGAGAGCTAAGCGTCCGCGCAATTTCCAAAGCTCTGCCCAATCTTCCTGTTGCAATGGAAAGCTAGTATTCAATTTCACGTCATCTTTAATCCATTTATAATTTGTATCAGTCTTTGAAAGTTTCTTAGCTACGTCATATTTATAGAGTTTTTCACCGTTGTACGTAAGAGGTGTACCTTCTTCTTTGGCATATGTCTTCAATTCATTGGTCAAACGAGCCTCTTCACGGTTGCTCTGGTCTAGGGATTCTAAATTACGTTTTATTGTTTTTTCTAGGGAATCGGTGTCTAATTCGCCCAATTTTTCACTTAAGGTTCGGATGGATCGTTCGATTCCCTCCATTGATTCTCTACCTCCGCCTAGGACAGGTACACATAAATCGCGGATGGATTCAGGAATTTTATCCTTGAGTACCTTCAAAGCGTTTTCCTTTTGAGAAGTGATAAGTATACGCTTTCCTTGCGCCAAGAAATGAGACACTAAGTTTGCAATCGTATGCGTCTTTCCCGTCCCTGGAGGCCCTTGTACGGTAACCCCGAAGTTGCGGTCAATACGGTTCACGATATCTTTCTGTTGTTCATTCGCAGGAAGAGGGAAATAAAGATGATCCTTCGGCAAAGGAGTCGATTCATCTCCTGTTGATACCGACTGTTCTTCTTTTTCTGCTGATTCCCCTTCAAAAATAGAAGTCACAGCCTCCGTCATTTCAATCGAACCATTCTCAATCCCGCTTATGATTTGCTCTAAATCTTCACGCAGAACGCGCACCTTTTTACCTCTTAGAGAAAAGATTTCTTGTTCATATAGGACAGGGGTGGATGTAATGTTCACGGTTGCATCGGAATCCCCCTCGTAAGTACCATCAGGGTGAATTAAAGACATATACTTATGGAACAAATCAGAGAAATCATCGCGAATGTCCCTTTCCTTCATCTCTTCAATAACATGATCTAACTGCTGTAGATTTGGTAAACTGATACTTGAAAGCATATCTCTTTCTATCTTAACGTTATCATTGACCACTTCTGCGACGATCAAGCTCTTTTCTGCAATAAGATTGAGCTCTAATTTACTCGTAATTAACGGGTGACGGATCGTACCGATTTTCTGATCACTATGTTGCCAAGTCAATATACCTCGTCCATAAATGAACTCAATCGTGTCGCCTTCACGTTCGAAGCGGGAGATTAAGTGAAAGAAATCATTATATAATTCCGATACAACTTTCTTCTCTTTCAGTTGTTCCGCCCATGCTTTCCATTCTTCTTTCCATGCCGTGAAGCGCTTGACCCGATCAGCTTCCGCATTAAAAGAAATGGTTTCTTCATTGTCTTCCTCATTTTTGATGCTACGTTCCATATAGTGGACCGGTTCTTTCTTCTCATTTTTGTATGAACCATTGATCCATTCCCTGATTTCTTCCGAAGGTTGAGGTGGCCTTTTATCTTGATCCGTAATCTGGGGCTTTTTTATCTCAAGAAAGTTCTTCTCCTCTTCACAATCATCTAAGACTCGACACCCTTCCAAGTTATTCAACGTGTCGAGCTCCCATGATTTTTCAAATTTTTTATAATCTCTATCCACTTTTCCAACTAAGTTATTCAGTTCTAACAAATACTTAAAAAAGCGTGCACCTTTATCACTTTGTACAGTCTGCACAACGAACACCTCGCTATAATTCTTCCTAGTTTTACATATTTCTCATTTTATAGATAAATGTTCCCATTGGCAAAGTCCTCCAAAGGAAGTTGCGGGCCACTTCACTTACGCTTCCCATGTATAGATGAAATGAACTTTTCAAATTGATTCTCCTTTTCCTTTGTACACATTATCTACCAAACCTCCCATGAATTTGAGGTTAAGTTGCATAGTATGGTTGGGAGGAAAAGGCCAAAAGGACATCCCCATTTTTTCTAGTACAATATTTCTTGTTTTTTCTCAAAGTAACTGTGTAATCGATAGTTACAAATTTCTTCTGTCATTTTATATAATAAGGCTTTATGTTCAGTTGAAACATGAAAGGATAAAGAGAAAATCCCATTATCGAATTGAACTAAGCCTCTACTGGACCCTGACCATTTCGTAAGAGGCATATCTGCTATGAGCTTCGCTACTTTTTGCTTGTCATATTTCCAAAGGGCTTTAGTATTTTTGCTACTAAAGTCTGTGTCCCTACGGTATTTATATTCCATAAAGAATTCATGAAAATAAGGCGCGACTTCCTCTGGAGTTATGGGTTCTGTCCACTTTAATTCTCCTCGACTTAACATGTATTGGAGAACGACCATTTTGTAGCTTTTTGTCATCGATGTACGTTCGACTTCTTCAATCCAATCACTATATAATGAATAAACGTTCTCTTCTTCATAAGAAAGCTCATCGAAAGCTGACAAAAAGCCCCCATAACTTTTCCATATTTGTTTGAATTCTTTACTGTTCACTGAACCTCTTAAGTGCATTTCTTCATATGTCGGCCTTCTGCCTAACTCTTCCTTCACTTTGTCATAAGATATCTTCACTCGTTCTTTCCTTGGACTGCGCTTTCTTAAAAGTTCTTCAAGCAGCTTTACAGCTCTTGTATCGATCTCAACTTGGCAACCAGCTGGTACAATAGGTTTTAATTGGTTACCTTTTTTCGTTTCTTCCTTATCCCTCGTATCAAAAAGCTTCAATTTCACATCAGCATTTCGATAATTCCCGATCATATCAATGATGGTACAGTGCGATTTTTGATGATGTTTTCGCAAGCCCCGCCCAATCTGTTGGGTGAAAACAACCAGAGACTCTGTCGGGCGCACAAACAAAATCGTATCTACAGAAGGAATATCTGTTCCTTCATTAAATAAATCCACAGTGAAAATCGCATCAATCTCCCCATTTTCAAGCTTTTCAATGGCACCTTTGCGACTTATATTCATCGTCTTTGAATGTAGAGCAATAGTCTGGTAACCATTTCTTTGAAAATAATTAGAGAGAAATTCCGCTTGCTTAATATTTGAACAAAAACATAACGTGCGTGTCTGCTTATGCTTTTCCCAATTTTGTATAATGTTCTTTGCTGTAGACTCTTGTAATTGAGCTTGAATGAGCTCTTCTTCATCGTACCGGTTTCCTAACCAGGTGATTTTTGAATAGTCAATGTCGTCATAGACTCCATAGTAATGGAAAGGAGAAAGCCAGTCTTTTTGAATAGCCTGAATAAAGTTCATTTCATAGGCAACGTTTCCGTCACACAAAGCAAATATGTCTTGCCCATCCGTCCGCTCAGGAGTGGCGGTAATCCCCATTAGAAACTGTGGTACAAAATAGCGCAGTATATTTTGATACGATTTATTTGAAGCATGATGGAATTCATCAATCACTATCAAATCAAAATGCGATGGATCAAATTTTTTCAAGTGATCATTGATACTTAGTGTGAAGATAGATGCAAAGATCATAGGATGATCCATATCTTTTACTTTTCCGTTATAAATGCCCCCTGTTTTGTCAGGCTGCACATGTTCGAACGATGCCTTTGCTTGATAGAGTATTTCTTCACGGTGAGCTACGAAAAGGACCCGTTCAAAATGCTCAGCTAGAAATGCGGCGAGGTATGTTTTACCGAGACCCGTAGCCATAACAACCATCGCTTTATCATAACCTTCCTCACGTGTGGTCAACAGTGCCTCCAGTGCCGCTGGCTGAGCAAACCTAGGTTCCAGTTTCTCATTGGAAACCTGGTATTCTTCATCTGTTTCGTTGATTGTGCCAGGCTCATCCCTTCCAATAGTCATCTCTACCTCTTCTTGCTTGGTCCAATGATGAACAAGCTCGGGATGATTATTATGAAACTCTGTATGCTTCTCTTCGTATTTTTTTATCGTTTCCTTGTTAACTTTCATTGTCGTATCATCACTAAATAGTTTAATGAAGTGATTCCGAGCGTCTTCATATGTATCCTCAGAGAGGAAACTTTGCATGTAAAGGTTCCATTCCACTCCGTTTGTCAACGCAGAATTGGATAAATTAGATGATCCCACAATTAACGCTCCATCTTCCTCAGTGTTGAACATAAAAGCTTTTGGGTGAAATGAACGTCCACGGCTTTGCCAAAGTCTTATTTCTACAGTCTCTCCAGGTAGTTCTGATAATAACTCCAGAGCCTCCGGTTGAGTCACGTACAAATAATCTCCTGTGAGAATTTTTATATCGGCTCCTCGCGAGGCTGCTTCCTTTAAAGCCGGATACAGCATTTGAACTCCAGATTTCATAATGAAAGCACTTAAAATGTAGATCGTATTGGACTGGTGGATGTAATCAAGGACTTCATCCACCAGCTGGTTTGTAATTAACTTTGTATCTTGAAGATCATTCTTCGACATGTACTAGGAACACCTTCTCTTCAAAAGCTCCTCGTTTCTCAGCTTTTTGCTTTCGAACTTCTTCCACTTCTGTTATGGAAGAACCGTGTTGTTTGGCTAAAGCATTCATTAACTCTAACACATCGGCCAATTCTTCAACCGCATCTTTATCATTGTCTGCTTCTAAATATTCGTTCATCTCTTCCTTTAACTTTGTTCTAAGCTCCTTACGATAGGCTTCATCAGAAAGAATTTGTGTTTTAAGAGACTTGCCTTGATCTTCAATAATTTTTGGTATAAGATCACGTACTAATTTATTATAAACTGGCATCTAATCACTCCACCTTAAGGTTAATGAACAGCTATATTAAAAAGGCACTTCCGTTAATTTTTTATTTATATAAGGTGTTCGCCATGTAAGCGGGCCTGAACGAGAGCACTTCACTTGTTCATATAATAAAGCTTCAACTTTTTCTCCAATTTCTAAAAATTCTGAGGCCACATCTTTCATAAATGAAAACATAGAATTCATTTTATATACCCCTTTTTTACACAGTATTACAAAGATGTTACAAATTCTTTATTTATTTTACCATAGAAAACCTGCTTGATTTAGGGGATCATTTACATTTCTTTTGGTAATTTTTATATTTTAAGTATAGCGAAGAGGGAATACAAAAATGTGCACACCCAACAAACGTTCGAAAATTAAATCCTTCTTTCGTAAATACATACCTGAAGAAATATAGAATGGGCCTGCTTTTTTGCTTGCTCACTTCTCTAATTTCGCTTAATCGTTTGATAAAAAAAAAGACCTATGACGAAAGAAGATTTGTTTGACTTCTCCAGCACAGGTCTCTATCCTAATATTCGTTTAAATCACAATCCTTTATTGATGTTAGTATACCTTGAACCGCTTCATTCTTGTTGGTAGCCTCTACTTTATAGTGACGGTCATAAAATTTGGTCATAGCAATACATTGATCCGCTTGATAAATCTCAATAAATAACGGTGTACGCTTAACCTCAAGGTATAAGTACTCTTTATAAAATATGTATGTTCCCTCCTAACTATTTATAGATGAGTCTGGTGTTTCATCGATTTCTACTAGCAGTGAACTAGGTTGGACTTCAAGGACATGTGCAATTCTATAAAGCATAGGTAGTCTTGGGGATCTTTCCCCTCGCTCGATGAAACTGACATATGTCCGATCAATACCAACTAAAAATGCGAATTCTTCCTGTGATAATTTTCTTTCTTCACGTAATTGCTTAACTTTTTCTCCTACTGCTTTTCGTACTTGTAAATCATAATCTTTTTCCATACTTAGATCTTCTAATGGTATGAAAAAGAGCACCACGTACGGAGAGTCACATGTAATATATTCCCAATTATTCTTCACTTCATATAAAACAATGGGAAGACTCTGCAATTCGTATCTCTCTAAAATTGCTTGAGGAGATGATCTAAATTTAAGTAAAAAGAACACCTCCCCAACAAACGTTCTGGTTCATATTCTTTTTTCGGTCGTTACGTGTTATCCTATCTAAAGAAAACAACATAAAGGTATGTGATCTAGATGCCACAAGTCCAATACGGCACCACCACCATAGACTATGAATTACTTCACATGAAACGAAAAGACTTGAAAATCACTGTAGATCTAGTGAATGGCGTGCAAGTAGCAGCTCCAGAAGAGGCCAGTATGGAAACGATAGAAAAAGGCATCAAGCAAAGAGCCTCGTGGATTAAGAGTAAATTGCGGGATATGGAACAAGTCCACACCCCTTCTTTTAAGAAGGAATATGTGAGTGGGGAGAAGTTTCCCTATCTAGGTCGTCACTATCGGTTGAAAGTTCATAAAGAGGCTGTTCCTACACCAGCATTGAAGTTTCATCAGGGGAAGTTTATTGCCATTGTTCCACGCGATTGGGAATACGAACATGTAGAAAAGGTTCTCGAAGCAAAGCTCATTCAATGGTATCGCGATCATGGCATAGTAAAAGTGAAAGAACGCGCGGAGATTTATGAAGAAATTCTCGGTGTGTCCCCGAACTCTTTACAATTACGTACGCAACATAAACGTTGGGGAACATGTACACCTAACGGGGATATTTATTTGAACTGGCGAATTGTCATGGCTCCTGTTTCCGTCATCGACTACGTAATCGTCCATGAACTTGCTCATTTGATTATTCCCGAGCACAACGAAAAGTTTTGGAATGTCGTGCAGTCAGTCCTCTTTGATTATGAAAAAAACAAAAAGTGGTTGCGAGTTCATGGAATGGAACTTCATACGATAGGTTCATAAAAAGGCAAGGTACCCGGATCTGGGACCTTGCCTTTTGGTATTAGTATGCGATTTGTTTATAATGGACTTCTGCAAGCTTCATGATTTGGTGGGCAACGTTTTCCACTCGATCTCCTGGACAGTTGCTTGCCCTTAATTGCTTTTTGATATTTCTCCTCATTTGTCGCTGGACGTCTTCCTTTTCTGTCCAGTCGATGACCGCGTGGTTTTGAATCACTTCTGTAATCATATGCGTCAATACTTTGAGATTTTCTTCTTCATGAGCATCCAGTTCTCTATCAAGCAATTGGAAGAAAGGGTATTGTTCCGGTTCAAATCCATGATCCTTACTTTCTTCTGCATTGTTCCTCATCTCATGGATCATTTCCCGATACTCTTCCAGCAATTCTTCAATCGTCATCTGTCTCTCTTTGCGACGTTCGATCAAGTCTTCCAATCGCTCTTTAAGAGAGGTATAGAGCACAGGATTTTCATCCAGTTTCATACGTATTTCGTGTTTGATGGCGTGTTCCATTTCTGCTGCTTTAGATTCTGGTGTTTTGATTTCATCTATTTTATCCTCGAAGCGGTTCGATAAAATATCAATCGGCTCAAACAGAATGTGTGGTGTCGAAGCATAGACATGCTCTTCAATAAGCTGACGGACTTTTTCACCACAATCAGAAATATCCGCCCCATCTTCCTCATGGTAACGGGACTTTGCCAAGACACGGATCTTCCCTAACCATTTCAAATCGTCCAAGTAAGGCTTTGCTTTTGGGCTCGGCATAATCATATCCATGCTTTCAGAAAAATGCTTGAACGCCGTATCGAACTCATTACGGATATCTTCCGGTTCGAGAACAGCTAAACAACCATCGAGATCATCTTGATTTTTATAATCAAAGAAACGCATCGCTTTGCGGTGGCGTGTTTGCAAACGCGGAATTTCGGCATCTACATCACTCATAGCCCCTTTAATATCCTCTTCATGGAAAATGCCAAGTGCTTCTTCCAGAAAGCGAGACACCCCAAAGTAGTCGACAATCAGGCCATATGTCTTCTTATCATACGTCCGGTTAGTACGGGCGATGGCTTGTAACAGGTTATGCTCTTTTAACGGTTTGTCCAAGTACATCACCTGCTCTATTGGAGCATCAAAGCCTGTCAGCAATTTATCACAAACGATAAGAAAACTGAGTGAGTCTTCTTCCATCGGCTTTTTGAAGCGCTGAATGACGTCTTTCTCATCTTGTCTGGAGAGGTGGTGTTTTTGCATTTCTTCTTTATCATTATGACCAGCTGATATGATTACTTTCGATTCATAATCACTCAGTTCATCAAGCATGTTTTTATATAAGACGGCTGCTTCCCTTGATATTGCAACAATTTGCGCTTTGAAGCCATTCGGTTTGATATGATCTTCAAAGTGTTGAATGATATCAAGTACAATTTGCCGAACCCTTTTCGGTGAAGCCGTAATCGCTTCTTCTGTCGCAAACTTCTTCTTAATTCGCTCCCGATCTTCCTCTGAGTAATCTCGGAAAAATCGGTCGAACAATTGATCAACACTTTCCCCTTGAACATGTAGGTCAACAAGACGGGATTCATAGAAAATCGGTACCGTTGCGCCATCTTCCACCGCCTGTTCGATGGTGTATTTATCAATGTAGTTACCAAACGTCCTCCTTGTGCTTTTATCTTTTTTATCAATAGGTGTGCCGGTAAAACCGATATACGTAGCATTTGGTAAAGCCATTCGCATGTTCAATGCTAAAGAACTGTACTGACTGCGGTGGCTTTCATCGACCATTACGATAACATTTTCCGACTTTGTCATTTCCGGAAAGCTGTCTTCCCCTTCTGCTTCCTGAAACTTTTGCACGAGCGTCATAATCGTCGATCCAGGCCCCTGTTTTAAATAGTCTCTCAGTTCAGAAACAGAACCTGCCTGTTGCGGGTTCGGAAACTCACAGCGGCGGAACGTGTTCGTAATTTGCTGGTCCAGATCTTGACGGTCAGTGACGATCACAATAGTCGGGTTTTTCAATTCGGCGATTCGCCGCAACTTCGTCGCAAGGAAAACCATCGATAATGATTTCCCAGAACCCTGGGTCGCCCAGACGACACCTCCGCGATCTTGGGGAGTGTTTTCATGAAGGATACGGTTAACCGCACGATTGACCGCACGATGTTGCTGGTACCGAGCAAGTTTCTTAATGACTCTCCCCTCTTCAGGCTCATAGACGATAAAGTTTTGGATAAGATCCATTAAGCGCTCTTTTACTAGCACACCTGTAAGAAGGATATCCTGTGCCGAAGGGCTCGGCCCAATTTCCGAGACTGTACGTGGATAGGGATCTTTCCATGAACTATAATGCTGCACCTTCGCGCCAATTGTCCCCACTCTAGCACGATCATTACTTGTGGAAATGACGAACTGGTTGTAATAAAAGAGATTTTCACTATCCTTCTGATAGCGAATGAGCTGCTTCACTCCTTGTCCGATCTGTTCATCGGGGGGGAGTGTCGGACTTTTACATTCAATGACCACGAGTGGCAGACCGTTCACAAAGATCAAGAGGTCAGGACGAATCGTTCCTTTAGCGTTCGTAATCGAAAACTGATCGACAACGAGAAATTCGTTGCTTTCCAGATTTTCAAAGTCGATGAGCTGAACCGTTTGACTTTTACGACCTTTTCCCAGGTCCTGCTGAACAGATAGTTGGTTAATCAAAACCTCATGGAAGTATTGATTTGCTTCCATGAGGTTTGTATAGTCTAGGTGCGTTATGTTACGGACGACTTTATTCAGATTGTTTTCATTGATCCAGGGATTCAGCTTTTGAATAGCTTGTGTCAATCGTTTCTTCAAAACAACTTCAGACTGAGTGTCTCTCTCCTGGTCCAGGCTGGATCCTGTTTTATGTGTATACCCGAAAGACTTCAACTGACCTATGGCACGATCCTCTACTAGTTTTTTCTCGTTCCAGTCCTGAGTAATGTTCACGATGTGATCACCCTTGCAGCTTTTCCAGGTACGCGTACTTTTCCAGTAAGGAGTTGTTGCATTAGACCCTTTTTTAGGTTCTTCAATTTGTTTGATTTTTCAGTTTCATTTATAAGTTTCAATTCAAAAGAACTTATTATTTCTGCTATCTTCATTTGTTCATCTTTCGGTGGCAGAGGAATTATAAACTTCTTAATTCGGGTTAATGCTAGCTTAGGCTGAGCATTAAGAGTTTGCTCTCGGTTAATATACCGTTGCACAATGGAGCTTTTTAACACATATTTCAAGTAATCTTTGTCACAAGAAATTTCACTTAAGCGATCTGCATTTTCTGTAAGATTGGCACCATCCAATTCTGGAGGAACTTCTCCAACTTTTCCTAAGGTACCTGCTACAGAGATATACAATTCACCTTTGTAGATTCTGTAACGAGTTATTTTAGTAGCAACTTCATATGGAACGAATTGAATACTTTCCATATTTATCCCTTCTTCTCCTAAATCAGCCACCCTTATATACGGATGGCCAGTATCATAATCCACAAGAGAGACCCCTTTTGGAAGTCTCTTTCCACCAGTTACTTTTGCGATGTTTTGTAACTCTACTACATCCCAACTTTCAGGTATCTCTCCTACAGTCGTTTCCTTGAAATTTGTATGTCCAATGCCTTTGGTTAACAGCTGTTGCATCAACCCTTGTTTCACTCTCCCGGTCTGGGAGATGATTTGTTCGGTCTTCTCGATCGCTTCATCGACAGAGGAAAGGATGGCCGCGATTTTTTGTTGTTCAAAATGTTTGGGATAAGGTACATCTAAATTGGCCAAATCACCCTTATTAATAGCTGTAAATGTGCTTCCTTGTTGTAATCTAGCCCATTTTGGCTTCATGTACTGTAAATAATAAAATAGAAAATCACGATTAATTGATTTTACACTTATTCCACTTACACCTCGGCCAATAGCCGCAGTTTCTTGCAGTATATTGAGGTCTCCTACTGGTGCTCTTACACTTATCAAAATATTTCCTTTTTCCGCCACTTTTTTAGGCTTATCACAAAAACGTGTTGGGGTAGGGTTTATATAGCCAAAATCCGCATTTCCTTGGTAAAAAGGAAGTCCAACTCCATCTTCATTACAATCAGAGGATGCAGGAGATTGGCCCATTACAATATCAGTAACTTCATTTAATTTTTTAGTATCCCACCTAAACATTGTATCCAATCTCCTTGATATAACTATACATTTTCTCCTCAATCTTATCTCGTTGTTCTTCTATATTCCTCAATTCTTTTAATGAAGCTTGAACATCTACCTCTTCTTCTTCTTCTGTGCTGTCAATATATCGTGCGATGTTCAAATTGAAGTCGTTCTTTTCAATCTCTACAAGGGATACCAGACGACAATACTTCATTTGGTCTTTCCATTGGTCATAGGTTTCTACTATTTTAGTAATATCTTCTTCACGCAAAAAGTTTTGGTTCTTTCCTTCTTGATAATCCTTTGACCCATCCAGTATGAACACTTTCCCTTTTTTATCTTCATCTTTATTTCGATTCAGGATAAGGATAGCTGCAGGGATACCTGTTCCATAAAAAAGGTTTGTAGGCAACCCTATAACCGCTTCTACTAGGTCCTCTTCTAATAAACCTTGACGAATTTTGCCTTCCGCTCCACCACGGAAAAGAACTCCGTGTGGCATAACGACTCCTGCTTTTCCCTCATGATTCAACGTAGAAACCATATGCTGTACAAAAGCATAGTCACCCGCGTTCTTTGGAGGGAGACCAAAACGGAAGCGTCCGAATTCATCACTTTCTGCTTCTTCGCGCCCCCAATTTTTAAGGGAAAATGGTGGATTAGCGATGACACGATCATAACGAAGAGGTTCGCCACCTTCCGTCAGTTTTGGTTCCCGAATCGTATCTCCACGCTCGATACGGTGATCACTCAACCCGTGAAGTAGTAAGTTCATTTTACAGATCGCCCATGTGTTCAAATTGCGTTCCTGCCCGTGCAAGGAAAGGTTGCGTGGATTTCCACCATTGGCTTTAATATAGTCAACAGATTGAACGAGCATTCCGCCAGATCCAACGGTCGGATCACACACACGCATGCCTTCTTCTGGCTTGATTAGTTTAACAATCAGTTCAACGACTTTGCTTGGTGTATAAAATTCGCCGCCTTTTTTACCTGCATCATCGGCGAATTGCTTAATCAAGTATTCGTAAGCCCGACCTAGCATGTCAGGCTCTGAAAGGTTTTGATTCCCTAAGTTCAAGGAAGAGAAATGTTGGATGAGTTGAAGAAGAAGTTTGTCCGGTAGCTTTTCTTTATCATTGAAATCGATACTGGCCAGAACACCTTCCAACGCTTTGTTTTCTTCTTCTAACGCTTCAAACGCTTTGTTGATCGTATTACCAATGTCTTGTGTTTGTTCCTGGACATGAGCCCAACGCGCTCGTTCAGGGACGAAAAATTGGTGTTCATCACGGTCATACCAGCCGTAATCGTCCTCTTCTTCTTTTTCAATCGTTACAGCTGTTTCCACGAACACATCATTCAATCGTTTGAGGAAAAGTAGTCCAAAGATATAGTTTTTATAATCAGAGGAGTCGATGCTTCCTCTTAGAATGTTTGCGGATTCCCATAAGTGGGATTCTAATTGTGGTAATGTCAATTTGCTCATATGTTTTAACCCCTTTTATTTTCTCTACTCTCCAATATATCAAATATATTACAATTCCACCAATGGAAAAAGGAGGCCACTAAAGCCTCCTCCCCTTTATTCCACCTTCGTCCACTCACCATTTCCCCACGTTTGGAAACCACGATCAGATTCTTGAATCTCTACAATCGAAGAACCGCCAGGATTATCATTCGCGATGATGGTATCAAGCTCTCCACTGAACCCACTCAGACGAGCCCAGTAGCCTCCCCCACTCTCACTCTTGTATGTCCCGGGTTCGATGTCTTTTCCAACCAGGTACGTGCCATCACCGAAGCTCGTTTGTGTTTCCGGTGCATAGCTGTCATCAATCAACGTCCAGCTGCCGGTGCCCTGGGTGCTGAAGGCGGTGTCGGATTCTTTCACTTCGACGTATTCTTGGCCTTGTGGGTTGCCGTTTGCGATGATGTCGTCGAATTCACCGCTGAATCCGGCGAGGCGTTCCCAGTAGTAGACGGATCCTTCTGATTTATAGAGGCCTGGTTCGATATCCGTTCCGACTTCGTGCATGCCTGTAGAGACTTTTACGGTGTCATTTTCTGCCGGTACTTCTTCTTCCGTCTCTTCCACGATAGGTTCTTCGGTTTCCTCTTCAGCTGATGCTTCGTTTTCTTCCGTTGAGGTCTCTTCGGCTTCTGTGCTGGCCGCTTCCACTTCCTCGACTGGAGTTTCTTCCGGTTCTGCTTCTGCCTGGTCCTGTTCTTCTCCTCCGCCTTGTGCTGCTGCGAAGACTACGAGGATCACGACTCCCCAGAACCACCATTTTTTGATGAAGCTTTTCTTTTGTTTCGCCATGTGTTTGTTCCTCCTTGATTTGTGTTAACTCAAGGATAACGGATGGGGTGATCAAAAATTTGCACTCCCAACACACGTTCTCTATTCATACTGCTTGGACATCTTTTGCACTTCTTCTTTCACTTGAGCGACGAGGGATTCTGGTGAGGCGACTTTCGCTTTGTGTCCCCAAGTGAGAATCCAGCCAATGAGTCCGATGCTCATTTTCGCCTTCGTCGAAAGGATGAACCGGTCGTCACTGATTGCCTTTATTGAGGCGTCTTTTCCGAAACGGTCGAGGACGACGTTCAGTAAGCTTGCATCGAATTCGATTTTAATCCATGTCTCTTCCCCAGCGAACATGTGGAAGCTTTGGTCGACGTATTCTTTAACTAAGAAATCCTGCTTCCGTTTGAAACGTTCTTCCGATATTTCGATGTTCCGCATCCGATCCAAACGGTAGTGGCGCATTTCCCCGTTTCCGCGGAACCTTCCGATCAGATAATAGAAATCGTTCTGCCAGATGAGGGCATAGGGCTCGACATGATATGTATCGCCGTTCCGGTGGTATTCGAATTCCTTGTCCATATTGTATTTTCCGTACTGGTAACGTAGCACCTTCTGTTCTGAGATTGCCCTGTGGACATTGTCTATGCTCAATTTGACGAGTTCATAATCGTCATTCGCAGACTGGGAGTACAGGAGCGGATCCGGGAGTGTCTTTGCGATATGTCTACTTGTGAGCTGTTTGTTCCGCTCGATCAGATCCTTCTTCTCTTTTTCTGTGATGAACTTCGCGGATAGGATGGCGTCATTGATGAGCCGCAGCTGATAGGTCTCGAAGACGCGGTCCTGATAGCTGTAATACACTTTACCGAAACGTCCGGTATTGCGGATAATTTCGATTCCCGCATCTTCGAGCACGTCCATATCACGCTTGAGTGTACGAGCATCGAATTTAGCTTCCGGGCCGAAGTAGAGCTTCAGTTTTTCACAGATTTCCTGGATGCTGAGTTCATGATGCTCATCCGTCTCTTCGAAAAGGATATCCCTCAGTTTGAGTAGTCGTGTGTTGTTGTTCAATTCCATGATACGGCCTCCCCTATTTCGAATCTCCTTCCAGTATAATACAGGAAGCAGCCGGAATAAATGGAGTTTTCTTGATATGTATAGAACCGTGAAGGATTGAACGGAGGATGTATTCTTCTCGAAGTACAACCGGTCATCTGAAGATTACTAGACGTTTCATTTTATGACTCAGCGAATCCAAATCACGCAAACCGCCCGAACTCTTTTTCAAACCCCAACATCACCGTCCCCACCGGACCATTTCTCTGCTTTCTCAAAATCACCTCCACCACATCACTACCTTCTTGCGAATAGTAATCATCTCGATACAAAAAGCTGATGACGTCAGCATCCTGTTCAATGTTACCGGATTCTCTCAAGTCGGACATCATCGGGCGTTTGTCTTGACGCTGTTCAACGCTTCGGGAAAGCTGGGATAGAAGGATGATCGGAATGTTGAGTTCTCGGGCGAGGAGTTTCAGTTCGCGAGTGATGGCGCCGACTTCGAGGTCGCGGCGTTCATAGCGGCCTTTGACATTCATCAGCTGCAAGTAATCGATGATGATGAGGTGATCTTGATTGGGCTCACCAGCTACGGAGGCTCTGATTTTTGTCGTGATGTCCTGGACGGTTTGTTGACGCTCGTGAATGGACAGATTCCACTCGGCGATCTCACCTATGGCATGGAAGGAACGTTTGTAGTCTTCGGCGGAGAAACACATACTGCGCCACTTCTGCCCGTCGATGCGTGCTTCTGAAGAAATCATCCGCTGCAGCAGTTGCTTGGATCCCATTTCCAGACTGAACAGGTCGACGGCTCCTCCGTTCTTGCAATGGTTCATGGCGATATTCAAGGCGAAGGCGGTCTTCCCCATCGAAGGTCGGGCAGCAACAATGATCAAATCGCCACGCTGTGCTCCTCCTGTCATTTTGTCATAGTCATCGAATCCTGTGGGTAAACCTGTCTGTACAGGTGAGGAGATCATCTCCATGGCGATGTCATTGAGCTGCTCTTTCACCGTCTGCTCATCCGCTTCCGGGTCCTGATCCAGCAGATGAAGCTGCTGCTTCAAGCCAAGCAGCGCATCAGCACTCGGATTCTCGATGTACTCCATCGCCGACTGTCTCATTTGCTGGTTCGTGTAGGATTCAACGAGGAGTTTTTCATAGAAGTGAAAGTTTTCAGTGGTCGGAACGGATTCGGCCAGTCCTAACAGGTAGCTCACTCCGCCCACCTGAGCAATCTCTTCTCCGAGACTCGTGGTTACCGTCACCATATCCACCGGTGTTCCGTTGTTGTCTACCTGCTGCATCGCAAGGAAAATGCGTCGATGGTCGTGTCGGGAGAAATGCTCAGGGGCGAGCGTCGTTTGCTTGATTTTCTCACTGTCTACGAGAAAAATACCTAACAAAGCCTGTTCTGTCTGTAGATTATGACTCATGGGACTTCACCTCTGCCAGCGTTCGGAACTTTTCCATGAACCGCTGCCGGGTCTCATCAGATACTTCAGCCGCTTCCGCTTCCCACACTTTCATCTGCTCTAAGTGGCGGTTTACCTCAGGTTCATAGACAGCGATTTCTCCAATGGTCGGCGGGAAAGGACTCCGGACGGCGAAATCGGAAAGCTTGGCCATAACCCCTCTATAATCCATTTCCAAAAGCTTCGGAATCAGCATATTCGCGACACGCTCGGTGATATCGAATTTCTGCGGATACAATTCACTGATTGTCTCAAGCACCTCGATGGCTTCTTCTCTTTTCATGCCTGCACCTCCTCTCTCAACTTATCGAACACCGTTTTGTTTTTCTCTTGCTTCGAAGTGGTCCTCTTTTTCTTGTGAGCCTTCTGCGCTCGTTCCGCTCCTCTCAAAGTGCGGACGCCCGCTTGTTGCCACTGTTTCAGAATGCCTTCACAATAGCTGAAGAAAGGCTTGTTGCTCTCAACCGAAAGCTTCATCGATTGTATGACGAGCTTATCCGACATCTCATCACACCACTGGCTGATTTTTTCTGCGATGAACGGTGACAGCGTCCCGATGTTTTTTTCGTAAAAATGGTGGGGATTGTCGTCTGGCTTTTCTACTACTTCTTCTTTTTCTTTCGTTTCGTTTTGTTTAATTAATGTGTTCGAGTTGCCGCTACCGTTGCCGTTCGACTTGCCACCACTGTTCTCGTCCACACTGTCGTTCTCATTGTCCATTTCTTCATATAAAGGGAGAATCCGATAGATGGGAGCCTGGTTGCCAGATCTCGAAGTGAAAGTCACATACCCTTTCTCCACGAGTTCCTTGCGTGCTTTCCGAATGCTGCTTTCACTCAAGTTGGATTTCAGACAAAGCACGGTCATCGAAGCCGTAAATTCTTCTTTCCAACGGGATTTATTATTCACATGCATGAGGCTGTGCCAAAGGTTGATGGCGGCAGAAGTTAGAGGATTGAATTCCTGGTGATCGTAGAAGGCGTTGATCGCTTTGATATAGTTCATTTGGATTCTCCTATTCTTATGGGAAGATGGAGGATTTGTGCATAGAAAAACACTTCCTCAATTCTATAATCGAAGGAAGTGTGTGTTTGGTGTCTATGAATTTGAAAGTTTTTTTATTTTTTTGAAAAGGTTTGTCCCTTATGAAAGCTGGCTGACTTTAAAGAACTTTCGTCAAAATAGGGAAAATGTAAGGATTGGCCGGCTCAGGGATAGGATTGATTTCTTTTATCTGGATGATTGGAAGTTCGACACCATTATACTCTCCTACATCAATCACCCCATGTACTTCCACCCATGTATTTTCAATAAATTGGACGGCCTGGTCCGATTCACTCAACCATCCAATGACCCTTGCATCGGCAACACAATGGGTGATCAGAAACCTTGCCACCACGAGCTGATTGAAATCTAATCCTTCTTCTTTATACACAAAACCTTTCATTTGGATCGTTTTCCCTTTATATTTATGAGGGTTTTCTTCTATTTCATGATAATACGAAGCAAAAATATCCTCGTTCATCTCCACCACATCATCGTTTAGACGACCCATTTTTTGTTCATATTCTTCATCCGTCAAATAATTATTGTTGGGGATCGGCTTGTTCTCATCGAGAGTCGGTGGATTCGATGATGGTTCTTCTTGATAAGCATTTTCTCCTTGTGGGAGAAGGGAACCTTTATTTTTGGCAATCGTTGCATCCAGAGAGGTGAGGTCCAGTCCAAACCCTGTACATAAAGGAAAAAGGAGAACCAGGTAACTCACACACCTCTTTACATACGACTGCTTGTGATCGTGGTCCTCGGTGCACCCGGGAGCGCAGGAGGCATGTTCGTCGGCATTTCCCTGCCATACTCTACCCAGCTGGACGAAAAACAGGAGAACGATCACTCCTGCGGCCACCTGACTCATCAGGACATATTTGGGGTTGATTAATTTCACAATATCCCCGGTATGATGCAATTGGATAAGGAAAAAAGCAAAGGCGGCTAAGAGGATCAGTTTCAAAAATTGATAAAAGTGAAAGCGCACCGCCTACTCACCTGCCCACCATAGATATAGTGATCGTACATACGAAAACAATGACCGTGATGGCTAGGAATAATGTGAACACAAACCTGGATTTGAACACACTCAACAGCATGATCGTATTTTTCAAATCAATCATAGGTCCATAGATTAAAAAGGCTAAAACTGCGCCGGAAGGAAATAAACTACTAAAAGAAGCTCCGATAAAAGCATCTGCCTCTGAACATAAGGACAAAAAGAATGCCAGCCCCATCATGACAACCGTCGCCCCCATCAATCCTTCTCCGAACAAAAAGAGGGATTGGGCTTGTACATAAGTTTGAACAAAGGCAGCAACGAAAGCACCAATGATCAAGTACTTTCCCATATCAAAGAATTCGTCAATGGAATGAATACACATACCCTTAAGCTTCTTCATGAACGATACCTCTGATTGCGGGAGCGTTTCAGAGCCATGCAACCCGGAAACCGAATGTTTGAGCTGGTTGGACTTGAATAAAGTGCTGATCAAGAGGGCGATCAGAAGCGCCGCAACAAAACCCACTCCCATCCGTAAACCTGCCATTTTCATATCATTTCCAAAGGCCATGTACGTCGATAAAATGACAATCGGGTTGATCAATGGTCCTGTCAGAAGAAATCCAATACTCGCGTGCAAAGGTACTCCTTTTGCTACTAATCGCCGGACGATGGGCACGATTCCGCATTCACAGGCGGGAAAAACAGATCCCACCAGGCAGCCCATCAGGATCGCCCGGTATTTATTATGGGGGATCCATCGCTTCACGTGTTCTTCTGTAATAAACATTTGAATGCATCCGGCAATGAGAACACCAATAAGTACAAAAGGAATGGCCTCAATGATGAGACTGAGAAAGATTGTGTTCAGCTGGTTGAAAGAACCGGGCAGGATCATAGAAGCACTCTTTCCAAGCGTTTGACTATACGTAACAAAGTAAGCAACAATAACAAAAGCTAAAACGGCTGTCACATCCAATACTGTGTTGTAAAGCCTGAAAGTCATAGCTTCCTCCTATCCCATACTTTTTCTCGTTCTGCCTTTGTCTTCAAGCATCCACTCTGCAGCTCTATCGTCTTAGCTGCTTCACCAATATCATACCTTTCCGAACCGATTGAAGCTGTGCATTAGTTCTGTTCGCTGGAGCTGATCACCAATCAAAATGATAGCCGGGTGTATGCCTGCCGGATGTTTAATCCTTTCAAACTCGAGCATGTTGGAGGAAAATTGAAAGGAATAAAGGCCTTCATGACCTTCAAGATTCACGACTCCTTTTCCTCTTAAGATTGTTTTAGGTAAGTGGCTCAACCAACTCTCAAAATCTCGTTTCTTCATCTTTGGTAAGGGCTCGATTTTCACGGCACGCAGCCCGGAGTGGTGATGGGAATGAGCATCCTCTTCTCTCATTTCCGCTGAAGAATGGATAGAAGGGTCGATTCGTCTCTTCCATAACTCCAGAGGTGGGACACGCCCATAGGATGTCTGAAAGATCGGGACGGACTCCCCTGCGAGACCTTTGATTTTCCTGATGGTTTTATTTAGAGTCTTCCCTTTGGTCAGGTCCTGTTTATTTAATAGAATGAGATCGGCGCTGGTAATCTGTTCTTCCAGCAGTTTCCTTATGTCCGCAGTGCTTGAAAACACACTCTGATACTCTAAAAAGGTACTGGAGTCTATCAAACTAATCATCGAATACAAACGGAAATGAGACGAATAAATAGGATTTTCTAATACTTTCTTTACTTCGAGAGGGTTGGAAACGCCTGTTCCTTCGATGATTAAAAGATCCAGTTTATTCTTTTGCGTCTCTTGTATAAATTCATCCAACGTTGTCTCTAAATCCTCTTTGATAGTACAGCATATGCAGCCATTTAATAGTTCTTTCACATTTTGTTTCTGAAAGAGAGGTTTTTCTATATTCACTTCTCCCAGTTCATTTAAAATCACGCCTACCCGTCGGTTCTTCCTCTCGCATTCTTCTATCATTTTTAATAAAACGGTGGTTTTTCCACTACCTAAGAAGCCACTAATCATATAAGTCGGTATGGGCACGACTAACATCCTCCTCCATTCGATAAATCGTAATTGTTACTATTTATTACAATCTACTATTTGAACATGAAAAATATACGTTTGGACGATGGCTTTTCCTGAAAATAAGTCAAAGGCCTCATTCGATTTGAGGACTTCAAATTTAAGGATGTAGGTGGGGATTCAGACAGAATGATGATCATAGGACCCATGGACAATGATGGACAAGATGAAAAACAAGACACGAGCCTTATCGAACTGGAGAATTTTTTTATTCATTCGACCATTCTTTCCGAAGAGGATGGACCCACTACACAAAAAAAAAGCGAACCACGGCAAAATGGTTCGCTCTTTTTGTTATCACAATGTATTAAAACCGCATGCGCCCTGCTCTATTCTTTCAGAGGTGTCAGGATCATCGTCTTCTCTACTTCTTCTATGTCAATATGGAAACTTTTCAATCCTTTCTGCTCAAAGTAGGTACGGATTTCTTTCGGAAGGTAGATCAGCCCTTTTCTACCCACCGTGCTCATCACATCAAGGGTTTTATTGGAAGCGGGCTTTATCACGATATCATTATTCTCGACTTTAAACACGACTCTCATCCCGTCTTCTATCTGTAATTTCCTTCTCCATTTAACGGGCATGTTGAAATCACTTTTACGTGTAATATCAATTGTTTTTTGAGTTTGTTTCATGTTTATCTTTCTCCACCCTCCAGATTGGTGTGTTATTTATTAAAATGAATCCCTGTCCGACCTTATAGATTAAGTTCTATGTTCAAAGGTAAAGGAAAGCTGAAGACCGTGGCAGCCTTCAGCTTTCCTATATAGAACAGCCAGCATTTTCTTAACCCGTATAGAAATTTAATGGGCCATCATTTCATGGACGATATCATGTCCATCCATATCTAATGGATATTAGGTCGGCCAGTGAGTCACTTCATCCAGTAAAGCCTCACGGTCATCACCCCAGTAAAGATGGTAGTGATCCGCTTTCGTCGGATAGATACTGTGATCACTAAACTGAATATACTCCGGAAGACCTTCCGCTTCTTCCTCCAGTTTAAAGATATACCTTACCCCTCTATTGCCTTTATCGTAAGTCAAGATTTCATAACCATCCGAGACATAGTCCCCGGATCGTTCTTCTCCATCTTCATAAAAAGTGACGGTCTTTCCGTGAATATCAATACGATTCACATCTGTCTTATACCCCTGCTCATAATATTCCTTGTATTCTTCCGCTGTCTTGCCCCCGTCTTCTGCTTTATGAGCATAGACTTCATCAAGCGTTCCGTCTTTATGGTAAGGGTAAACCGACTGCCAGTCCCCTTCCCAATCGGAAAGCTTTCGGTCCTCCACCTGGCTGTCTTCAAAGTAGCCTTCATAAATTTTCTCCGCTTCTTCGTCATGACCATGTTCATGGCTGTGGTCATGATCGTGCTCCTCAGATTCGCGAGCGTTGTCTGAAGCTGCCGAAGGATTCGCTAAAGCAGTTGAAAGGACTTCTAAGTTACGCTTCATGAGGCTGAAGTAATCCTCATCATTTTCGATATCTTCTTCAGTTAAGACAGATAAGTTATGGATGCGTAACGTCTCGGCGTCGATTTCCTGGCGCACTACTTCTGCTACTTTAGGGGTTACATTCTGTTCGAAAAGTACATGGTTCAAGCCATTATCTTCAGCCGTTTTTACGATATTTTCCAGGTCCTTCTGTGAAGGTTCATTCGCAGGACTTAGTCCAGACACCGCCACCTGCTCTATTCCGTAATTTTCTTCCCAATAGCCATAGGCGGCATGAGATACGATAATCTTATTTCCAGGCAGGCTTTCAATCTCTGCATGGAACTGTTCGTCTAAACGTTCAAGATTTTCTTTCAGCTTCTCAAAGTTTTCATTAAGTACTCCTTCCTTCTCTGGGTTTATTTCAACCAGTGTCTCTTTAATATGTTCGGCCATTTCAATAGATCGAATCGGATCAAGCCACACGTGCGGGTCCTGGTCGCCATGATGATGCCCCTCATGGTCCCCTTCGTGACTACCCTCGTCATCTGCATGGTCGTCATGGCTATCTTCTTCGCCGCGGTTATGGCTATGGTCTTTTAAATCGATTCCTTTGGATGCTTCAAGAATTTGAACATCTTCTGACTCGATAGATTCAGAGATTTTTTTCGCATAAGGCTCTAATCCTGCACCATTAAAGATAAAAGCATCCGATTCCGCGATTTCGATCATTTCTTTCGTCGTTGGTTCATAAGTATGAGGGTCGGTTCCCGGTGGCAGAATAGATTCTACTGAAGCCAGGTCTCCTGCGATTTGTTCTGTGAAAAACTGAAGGGGATAAACCGTAGTGAACACCTTCATCTCTTCCATTGAATCTTGGGATTCTTTTTCACTACCATCACTGCTTGCCTCTTCCCCATTACATGCAGCCATGGTAAAGATAACTAAACATAAACTAAATAATCCTAAAAATTTCTTAAACATCTGCTCTCCTCCTTTACTTGCAGACTTGATTTTATCGTAACCATTACGATTTGTAAATAGTAATCATTACTCTTATTTTATTCTCTTTCTCTCTTCAAGAATGGTGATTGCAGAATTGTTGAATTAAAAAAGTGCCTGCCTCCGCTGGTTAACACTTTAACGCAGCGGGTGCAGGCACTATCCCTAAAACAGCATATTTTTTATTTAAAAGGCCTTCAATATCTCACCATTGTTATGATTGATGTATATTATTTTCGGTGCCTGACCCCCGGTGCGTTAGTGTGATAAAGGATGGTTTAGTATCCACGGTTTGGGCATGAATACGTAGGGTTTATATATGTTTAATAACATATAAGCATATACAGAACAGCGATTTGTATGGAAAACTCTTTGTATGTATAAAAGTCCTTGTAAGCAGGATTTCATCATAAGCTCAGCTCTCCACCTTGGTGTCTGATGCTTGCCCGCATATTAAAAGGAGACTCTGTTACAGCGCATGATCTAGGAAAATCAATGCGCTAATGACCCCACCGCGTTAACACTTTAACACAGTGGGGGTCAGGCACTTTTTGTGAGAAAGTAAATTAATTATCGCTATCATCAGTGAAACTATCACCATTAGAAAAATCATCATGATAAGTATCAAATGTATTATAGTACTTAGCATCTGGGTTACCTAATACTGCTCCTCTTCTTTTATCATATGTTCTTATTAAATGTAATATTGAAAAGCCAATCCCTCCAGCTAAAGCTATGTAAATTAAATAGTCAGCCTCATAAAACAGATATGTACAAACTGAAGCCATTGCAATTATAAGTAATAACACTTCAACTACTTTAATCTCTCTTCCCTCCTCAATATTCCAACACAAAAATCTTACAACTTTGCAGAACTCATCTATGTATTATAAAAAGAACAAACACCTTCTATGGGATAATTGCCTAAAGATTAGAAGAGAAAGACATAAACTTGATAGAAACGGTACAAAGCACCGACAAAAAGTACCGCCACGCACCCTAGCAAAAGGTATCTAACTTTATATAGCCATTCGTATTTGTATTCCTGCGAATCCTCCCACTTTTGATGCTCTTCTTTCACAGTGAAAAATAAGAACAATACAAGTGGCACAACAATAAATACAATTATCACAAGGAAAAAAACCTGATTGTAATACATCATGTGTGCTTCCGACAGAAATGTTTTTAATACTTCACCTAATGCCACAAATAGCAAAATGACAAGCATTACATTAGATGTGAGAATTGAAGAAAGTTTCCGGCCCATCTTAAGGTCTCTTATGATCAAATATGGAATAAAAAATAGCAACCCAATCGCTGCTAAAGCGTAAAAATAAGTAACACCATACATAGAAACACCCCCCTCTTCCTACCTCTACGTAATGACAGCACTATAAGTTCCAACTAAGAGTCCGACTTCTTAAGGTAATTAACAATATCAACTCAAAATTGAGCCTTTAAGAATAAGTGAAAGTGCCGTCGGATCGTTCGTAACCTTCCACATAGTGAGGATCAACATGGTGTGTGTTGTCATCATCAGTGTAGCCTTCTTCATAATCACCATACCTTTCTTCGGAGTCACGATAATTTCTATTATCACCCTTAATGAAGTCAGAAACCGTTTCAAATATTCCACCAACAAAACCAATGGAAATAAGTAGTACAAGAATTGCGCCTGAAACCACAATGAAACTGGAGAAATATCTAACCATTAAAACAAGCAATCCAATAACACCTATAACTTTAAGCATTGTCCCTCCGAAAAAAGCAAGAGCTAAAAGGAATACAAGAATCGCTGCAGAAAATATTAGGGGAGGTGAAAAATGTTTAACTATTAGAATAAACAAGGCAATTACACCAATAATCTTTAAAACAATGATAGTGAAAGTCTCCTTATTAGTTTATTTGTAGTGTGATTTTATACATGCCTCTAATGAAGATTGTTGCGTTTGTAATATGTACTCTCTATTTAATGAAATTATCGGCTAATTATTTCCATTACTAAAGTGGAAATCATAAAAGAGATGGAGAAACAAAAGTTTCTCCATCTCTTAGATTAAACCTTTTTCGTTGGTGCATCGAAATTGCAGGGATGATGTACTTCTCTCTCCTAATTTTTAAAGGTAAAGATATTCCGTCTGAATAAATCGAGCGGTTTCAGTTTTTGTTTTTATTCCATCTTCAGAGGCTCTTTTTTTGAGGTAATACATGTACTGTAAGACCAGTAAGAGAAAATGCAGATAGTTCACGTGTTCATATTGACCTTCTGCCGGCTAATGCAAAAAGGTTCCGCAGGTGATATTCTTCACGCTTGTAGTAATCAGCTTCCCTAACTCCCACTGGGTATCAATTTGAGAAACGATTTCTTTAATTCCGGTCTCATCTCAAGAGCATGAACAATGAAAAAGATCCTAGAAAGCTTTGGGAATTGTTTTCAAAATCAGACCAGGTTTGACTTCTATTAAGGTCTGTTGATGCAAATAATCACTCTATTTAAATTTATTTAATAAGAATTTCACCAAAACAGGGGGGAGGAAATTTCATTAAGAATATACACCCGATTAATATTTGAGTTATGGCTAAACCTACGGGTATGGAGGTGATTGTAGTGGCAAAGAACCAGACAAAGGCAGGAACTGAGGTAGGACAAGGAAGAAAAGAGAATCCGAAATCATTGATGGACCCAAACCATCCCGGAACAGATCCACAAAAAGTAAAGCAGGAAATTCAAAAGGATGTAAGCGCAGGGATAGGGGCCATGACATCGCGTGAGGCGGGATCCATGAAAGACTAAAGAACCACTATTATTGTGGTTCTTTTTTACATACTTATTTTCTTGCAGCTCTCATCTATCCTGATGTACCTTCTATAGTCCCCGCTAGGAGTAACCGTACATTCTACATATTTCGAAAACTGTATTTCAAGGTGTTTTTTTATACTTCTCCCGCTTTTTATAAGGGGTTACAGACAAAATATTGGCAAGCTTAAATGACCGGACAGTCTTACGAGTATAGCAATAAGCCAGGACGGTCTCCTCTTTGATGGAAACAACGCGGATGACCCTTTGTGAGATTTTCCCTTGGTCAGCCATGTAGATGAGTTCCAGTTGTTGCTTCTCCTCTAAAGACCTTCTCAATACTCCATTCATTGATCATCACATCCTTTAACATGAATACGAACACTTGTTCTATTTATGTATATGTTACCACAACGGTTTTAGAAGTAAACTGGTAAATGAAGGTCTCATATATGAGAATAACCTGGGATTTAATAATGGTTAATAACACTGATATAAGCATGGAGAAATGGCTGGGGAACAGGTGCGGAACGACCAAGTTTGGATGTTCACGCAAACCTCAGCCGAAGTCGCTGAATTTCAGGGGAAGACTTGAGGTATTCAGTGAAGAGGCAGAGGTTTTCGAGCTTAACGGATATTACTTATTTAAAATGCAACAGGACAATATGAACCCTGGCAGAGGCCAGGGACTTTTTCAAACGCGCACCGATGCTTTACATATGTTATTCATCCATTTCTCGGTTATCGTCCTTATTGTTATTTTCTTCAAAAGGTTCCTCAAGATCAATTTCCCTGTCACCAAACTCGATCTCCTGATCCTCTCTATCGATGATCGGATAATCAACGTCAGGCCTCGTATCCTCGCCGTTATCTCTGTCCAAACGATTTCTTTGATCGTCCTGGTCATAGCGTGTGGGTTGGTAATTCACATCTTCCGGTTCATTTTGTTCGTTGCCTGTGCAACCGTTCAAAACAGCTGCAATTAACACGCCTAATAAAATGGCTCCTTTAATTTTCATTCGTTCACCTCCTGTTTCAACCTCTAATATTTACAAAAAGCCATTAAATAAACCATTATCAAAAGATGCTTTCAAAAAAGCCCCCAACTTTTAAGGAAGATGGGGACTGCATGATTCCATAAATTTAAATTAACCGGAGTAGTTAAGCCTTTTCGTTTTTCTCCATTTAGTCTTACAAAGATTGACTCTTACAGAAACTTGTGGTCAGGCGCATTCACCAAGGAAGACACTTGTATTAGCAGATAATTTATATCTTAAAAGAAGCACCCCTCCTCGCCTTTTTCTTAAATAAAAAGCCACACGGAAAAATCCATGTGACTTTGAATAGAAATTATTTACGATCAAGCGTAAATCTCTCAGACTTCGTATCCCGACTATTCGGCCCTACAAAAACCTCAAACTCCCCTGCATCACTCTTAAGTTCCATGCTCGCATGATAATACCTAAGCTGCTCTTCTGTGAGGGTAAAATCGACAACCTTTGTCTCTCCAGGGTTGAGATAGACCTTCCGAAAGTCCTTCAGCTCTTTCAGCGGGCGTACAACCTCGCCGACTAGATCCCTTACATACAATTGAACGATTTCCTCCCCTGCATAGTCGCCTTTGTTGGTTATTTTAACAGAAACGTTCAAGGGCTCATCTGGGTGGATCCGCACTGAGGATATCGTAAGTTCTTCATATTCAAATCGGCTGTAGCTCAATCCATAACCAAACGGGTACAGCGGTTCGTTCGGGATATCGAGATATTGGGATACATAACGCTCCTGCGCATCTGGTGCACCTTTAGGACGACCCGTATTGTAACGATTATAGTAGATCGGCACTTGTCCTACAGAGTAAGGCATCGACATCGTCAGTTTAGCCGAAGGGTTCACTTCGCCGAATAGGATATCTGCGAGCGCGTTCCCACCTTCTGTTCCTGGATACCAAGCTTCTATGACGGCATCTGCGTTCTCGATGACTTCGCGTAGATCAAGGGGACGTCCATTAAAAAGGACGGCTGTGACAGGTTTTCCTAGGGATTTGATTTTTTTCAACAGCTCTAACTGGACCTCAGGAATACGGATGTCTGCACGGCATCCCGCCTCCCCACTCATATCGGAATGCTCCCCAAGCGCTACGACGATGGTTTCCGCTTGTTCTGCTTTTCGCAGAGCGGCTTCCAATTGTTCTTTTGTTCCAGTCTCAATATCACATCCGGCTGAAGTTAATAGCTGGTCTTCATTCAAGTACTGGGAGATGCCGGAAGCAGCCGTAACGGTGTCTTCGGCGGAACCTCCCCAGGACCACGGGCCAAGTATATCCGTATTGTCTGCGAAAGGACCGATCAAAGCGACTTTCTGATCCTTCTGCAACGGCAGAATCTCTTCGTTTTTTAAAAGCACCATTGATTTGGAAGCCAATTCACGGGAAGCTTTTCTGTTTTCAGGGGAGAGAATAAAGGTCTCTTCCTCTTTTTCACTCGCTCCTCGGTAAGGATTATCGAACAGGCCGAGTTTCTGTTTCAATTGAAGGATGCGCAGAACGGCTTCATCAAGGATGTTTTCTTCCAATGTCCCTTCCTCGATCAGTTCCTCTACATGATTGACGTAACAGGACGTCATCATTTCGACATCGACGCCTGCTTTCATGGCTTTTTCTGCTGCTCGCTTTTCATTTTCGGCTACTCCGTGAGGGATCAATTCCTTCACCGCGCCCCAATCAGAAATGAGCACACCATCAAAGTTCCATTCATTCCGCAGAAGTCCCCTCATCAAAGGTTCATTACCTGTGGAAGGCATACCATTTAAGATGTTGAAAGCCGTCATTACCATCTGAGCACCTTCGTCTAACGCAGCTTTATATGCCGGAAGGTAGTTTTCTCGCAGCTGCCATTCAGACATATCTACGGTATTGTAATCACGACCGCCCTCCGGCGCCCCATAGGCAGCGAAGTGTTTGACGCAGGAGGCCACTTTATAAGGATCATTTTCCAGATCTCCTTGAAAACCTCTTACAAAGGAACGGGCAAATTGGCTGTTCAGGAAGGTATCCTCCCCTGTGCCCTCCATGACACGTCCCCATCTTGGTTCCCGGGATAGATCCACCATCGGAGCGAATGTGACGTGAACGCCGGCGACAGCCGCTTCTTTTGCTGCAATCGAAGCACTCCTTTCAGCAAGGTCCAAATCCCATGAGCAGCCGATGGCTAGGGGTACAGGAAAGATGGTCTTGAACCCATGGACGATGTCCGACATGAATAACAAAGGAATTCCTAACCGGTTCTCTTCCATATGAACCTTTTGAATATTGATCGTTTCCTTAGCTCCTGAAGCTCCTAATACCGAACCTGTACGCTTGATATCCTCTTCATCTATGTTCATGTGAACCATCGGGCCTGTAATTTCCCCGCGATCTGAAGCCCCCTTAAAGAAAGGTGTGGCCAATTGAACGAGCTGCCCTACTTTTTCTTCTACTGTCATTTGATCCAATAAGTTTTTCAGTTGATGTTCTCCCATGAATGATCCCCCTCAATTGAATAATAAGTGAAACGTTTCGAATAAATGTAATTGCAGTATAATCCCGCCAACTCTATCCGTCAACCTTTATATAACGGCTTTGAATAAGGATTACTTATTTTTATGAGAAATATCGAATAAGTAGTTGAAAGCGGATACAAAGTAAATTATAATACAGTTATCGAAACGTTTCAATAAACTTAAATTATTTCAAAGGGGTGCTTTAAGTGAAAGGAAAACTATGGTTGTTTATCGCGGTTGTTTTGACATCTTTGACATTGGCAGGATGCTCGGATAGTTCCTCCTCCGAAGGAGATGAAAACACGATAACGGTGTGGGCGATGGGTGAAGAAGGTAAAAAACTGAAAGAGTTCAGTAAAGATTTCGAGGAAAAGAACGAAGGTTTGACGGTTGATGTGCAGGCTATTCCATGGGATACCGCTCATGACAAATTGTTGACAGCCGTAGCCTCCGGGAATGGGCCGGATGTCGTTCAGCTGGGCACCACCTGGGTTCCGGAATTCGCAGAAGCAGGAGCACTATTAGACTTATCCGAATACATGGAAGACTACCCTAATTTCGCAAAAGAAAATTACTTCGACGGTTCTGTAACAACGATGGAACACGAAGATCAGGTCGTAGGAATTCCTTGGTATGCAGATACACGAGTCATTTACTACCGGAAAGATGTATTGAAAGAAGCAGGTTATGAAGAAGCACCTAAAACGTGGGATGAGCTGAAGGACGCTGCTCAAAAATTAGCAGACCGCGGTGAAGGTTCCTATGGTCTTGACATTGATCGAAATGATCAGATCACTCCATTCATTTTCGCATGGCAGAATGGTTATGAAGCGAACCTTGAAGAAGGAGATCTGAATTTCGATTCTCCGGAATTCAAAGAAGCGATCCAATACTATACCAGTTATTTCGAAGAGGGAATCAGTCAGAAGCAGGAAGGAAAAGACATCGTCGAAGCTTTCAAAGATGGTTCTAAACCGATGTTCTTCAGTGGCCCTTGGATGATCAATATCATTAATGATCAAGCTCCTGACCTTGAAGGAAAATGGGCGACAGCTGTTATGCCGACAAAAGAAACGAATACGTCCAGCATGGGTGGAGCCAATCTATCTATATTTGAAAGCTCCGATAATGTCGAGGGTGCTTTGAAGTTTATTTCCTATATGACGGATGTGGATACACAGTTGAGCTGGTTGGAAGAGTCCAATACTCTGCCATCCCGTACGGAAGCCTGGGAAGATCCAGTGATGCAGGAAAATCCGATGTACGCAACATTCGGAGAGCAGCTTGAAAATACGAAACCTGGTTTGCAGACCGAACAGTTTGAAAGGATTGCCCAGGAACTACTGGCTCATATCGAACGCATTACCGTAGGTGGAGCTGACGTAGATAAAGAGCTTGAGGAGTTCAATCAGGAAGCTCAAAGCTTGATCGAGGAATAAAAAACAACATGGAATGATGGAATGGAACCTCCATTCCATCTTCTTTTATCCATGTCACGACAAGATAGGTGGGTTTTCATGAAATTAAAAAATAGACACCCTTATATGTTCATATCTCCAGCTGTTCTTTTGTTATCATTATTCAGTTTGATTCCGATCCTAATTGCTTTTTTTATCAGCTTCACAGATATGAACTTGAAAGGCCTGGCCGATTGGTCTTCCGTTTCATTTGTCGGCCTGGAAAATTACCAGTCCCTATTCGCAGACGATAAATTTATCAAATCCATTTTCAACACCATCTTTTATGTAGTCATCGGTGTTCCATTAGTCATCATCTGTTCTTTGTCCATCGCTTTATTGCTGAATTACGGCACAAGCAGACTTTTCAATATGTTCCGGGCTGTATATTATATGCCTTCCATCACAAATATCATTGCTGTCGCTGTTATTTGGGGTTATTTATACAATACAGAGTACGGCTTGTTTAATTATTTACTTTCTTTACTTACGGTCGAAAACGTTCCTTGGCTGCAAGAACCGACCATCGCTAAAATCTCACTGATCATCTTAGCGGTTTGGAAAGGAATCGGTATCAATATGATCATATTCCTCGCAGCCTTGCAGGGAATTCCGAAATCGTATTATGAAGCAGCCGAAATGGATGGAGCGAACCGCTTGCAGGTGCTATTTAATGTAACGTTACCGCTCTTGCGCTACGCCACTTTCTTCGTGACCGTTACCACTCTGATCGGATGGATGCAGTTTTTCGAAGAGCCATTCGTCATGACAGATGGCGGACCTTTGGATGGAACGATTTCCATTGCCCTCTTCATATACAAGGAAGGTTTCCAATTCAGTGAATTCGGCTATGCGGCCGCTGCGTCCTTTGTGCTTTTCGCCATGATCATCCTTGTAACGATGATCCAGTTCAAGTTCAGAAAATCAGATACGGAATATTAATAGAAGGGAGTTCCAGAAGTTATGGCACTAGCGACTAAGAAAAACAAGTGGGAACAAGCGCTTGTCATCTTTATTATGGTAGCGGGAGGAATTCTCGTTTCGATTCCATTCATATGGATGATCTCAAGCTCCTTCAAACCTGAAAGTGAAGTCTTGTCCATCCCACCCACCATCATCCCTGATAACCCGACACTTGATAATTATATCAACCTGTTCACCAATATGAATTTTGCCGTCTACCTGAGAAATACCCTGGTCATTGTCCTCTTCTCTTTCTTAGGGTTATTATTCAACGCAATGGCAGGCTATGGCTTCGCTAAATATAACTTTAAAGGCCGGGATAAGTTTTTTTATATCGTATTAGCTACGATGATGATCCCTGGTCAAGTAACCATGATCCCTGTGTATCTTTTGTTGAATGCTATGGGCCTTACCAATACGATGACAGGCATTATCTTACCAGGTTTAGCTGTCGCCTTCAGCATCTTTTTATTCCGTCAGTTTATGACGACCATCCCCGATGATTTAATTGAAGCAGCAAGGCTGGATGGCGCTGGCGAATTTTATATCTTTTTCAGGTTGGTCATGCCGATTGCCAAACCTATTTTTGCGGTACAGGGAATTCTGACCTTCATCGCGGGGTGGAACAGCTTCCTATGGCCATTGATTATCGCCAACGATGAGAGCCTTTACACCTTATCCGTCGGACTCTCCCTCCTGCAGGGACAGTATGCGAATAATTTTGCTCTTCAAATGGCTGGGGCTGCTTTCATGGTCGTACCGATCATCATTATCTTCTCTTTTTTCCAGAAATACATTGTCGAAGGTTTTACGATGTCAGGAATCAAATAAGCAGGTTTTCTTGTAAAAACTGTTATAATTAAGTATATGAATAGACAGGTGGAGGATTTAAAATGGCTACAATTAAAGATGTGGCTAAGCGAGCAGGGGTCGCTCTTTCGACAGCTTCCTATGCATTGAATGGCAATCAAAAAGTAAGTGCATCTACGATCGAAAAAGTGCTTAAAGCCGCTAGAGAGTTGAACTATCAAAAGAACGGGTTCGCTTCGGATCTGAAGCGGACCAAAACAAATACCATCGCCTTGATATTGAGTGATATGTCAGGGCCTTACTTTTCTGAATTGATCAAAGGGGTCCAGGAAGTGACGGCAAGCCATCAGTATGATTTGATCGCCTGCAGTTCCTTGGGAGGCGATCGTTCCACAGCCACGAAATTCCTGCGGGAGAAACGAGTGGACGGAGCAATCATACTTGCGAATAATGTAAGCACCCAGCTCATTGAAGAATCGGCACGGGAAGACTTCCCTATCGTTGTATTGGATCGTGAAGTTCAAAATCCTTTTGCAATCCATGTGAAAGTCGATAACCGTCACGGAGCCTATCAGGCCACGGAGCATTTAATCGAGAATGGACACCGATCCATCGGGTTTATCAGTGGCCCCCATGATTCTCATGACAATGAGGAACGGTTCAAAGGGTTTTCAGAAGCCTTGAAAGACTACGAGATCCCCTTTCAATCCCGCTTTAAAATGAACGGGAATTTCACTCGTGATGGTGGTTACCGGGCAACTAAAATGCTTATTGCCCAGCAGCAATTGCCAGAGGCTGTGTTTTATGCCAATGATGAAATGGCTATTGGCGGCCTTCAGGCTTTCTCAGAAAAAGGTGTTTCGATTCCGGATGACCTTTCTGTTATCGGGTTTGATGATATCCAGTTATCTGAGTATGTAAACCCGCCTTTGACGACCGTCAAGCAACCGAAGTATGAAGCAGGCGCATTAGCGGTCCACACGATCTTTCAAATGCTCGCAGGAGAGAAAGTTGATAAGTCATTTAATCTTTCAACAGAGTTTGTGAAACGTTCTTCTGTACGAAGTAGATAAAAATAACCCGGTGATTCCCTCTCTGGAATCACCGGGTTATTTTTTATTTAATAGAGAATTCTTCTTTGATCAGCAGCTCTTCAGGAGCGTGACCAATGTCTGATTCATGGAAATAGTCTCGGATCACCCCATCCTTGAGATAATTGATGATCGATACCATCGTCATGCCCTGGTCAAGAGCGAGATAAGCGTTGGTTACTTCCCCTGTTTCGACATTGACAGAATCTAAGAAACCATACTTACTATAAGTGTCGAAACGTTTCAATTGCTGAATGTTTTTGAATGCTTCCATAGGTGCATATTCAAGAGCTAAGAAAGTGGCGTGAGGGGTTACCGTGCCATCTGATTTATATCCATCCATCCCCAGCGGTGTGGCGGCGAATTCAGAATAATCCTCCGGCGTCGCAGCAGGCGACATTCCCCAAGCTTCGTATCCTTCTTCTTTGGCATATTCGATTTGGATGTCAGCATGTCGTTGGTTGTTCAATCCTAATGCATCTTTACCCAGTTCTTTTTCTTTTAATACAAGAGGTGGCATGAGTGCTTCGAACATGCTTCCTCCCCAGCTTGGTACATATTTTTTATCATTGTATGAATAGTGACCTTCAAATACTTCCACGCCATCATACGTCGTCGTATATCCTTCCGGCTTCTGGGCTTGCCAATCCCAACTGTCAGGCATCGTGCGGTACATCTTCCACCAGTGTTCTTTAGGAACATCGCCTTTACCAATTGCAATGTAGCTGGCCACACGAGGTTCTGTGTAAAAAGCTCCGTAATGGTGTGATGTATAACTTTCTGCTGCGACATCATATCCGCCTCTCATCTGCCCGACTTCAGGCGTATAGAGCGTGGAATAATCCATATCCTGTACGATTTCATTGGACTGATCATAGAGCTCCGGGTAAGCTTGTCCTACGACGATCAAACCCGCAGACAGCCAGCCATTGTCTACTGTTGAAATGAACTCCCCCCAGTCCGTATAGAGAGACCCATCTGATGTATTATACCAGTTATAAAACAACCCATTCCATTTTTCCATGTCCTCAAGTGTTGTTAAAGTCGTCTGGATTTTATCTACGGCTGCGTCACGAGAAATGTGCCCCGCTTCTTCAGCAGCAATCGTGCTCATCATGTAGATACCGATGTTTGTTGGCGAAGTGTGTTTTTGTGCCGTCATCTCCCCGTTCTCATCATATCTGACAGCATCATAAGTCAGTCCTGTTTCCTCCACTGTAAAATCTTCAAAATACCGGTACGTTTTCTTTGAAATCGCTTCCAATTGTTTCGATAAAGCAATTTCTTTTCCTTTCGGTGACTGTTTCGCTAGTGAAGTGGTTGGTACGGCTACACTCAGCATTAGGATGAGTGATAAAAATAATAGAGAAACCTTCTTTTTCAAAAAAACACTCCCTTTCAGAAATTGGTGAAACGTTTCGATTAAAGTGTACAAGACTATAGGGTATTGGTAAATGCGATAATAGTAGTAATTGTCGTAAAGTTCAGATATTTACTGGTATGAAAGTACTGGTTAATTTTTCTATTGGAGAGCTGTCTTCCGGAAAAACAAATCTTCAATATTAATGTAGAAGTAGCTTACACATCGTGAGCTGAACGGGGCTGAGCTGTCGGAGGGAATACTAACTAGTAGAACTTGGTGGTTCGGTGTTGACTTGTCGTAGAGCAAAGAAGGATGTCTCGCTAGACGCTGGAACTCTCTAAGACACTGGGGTCCAGCAACTTTTATAAGTGATAAAAAGCGCTTGAAAAAGACATGACTGCTTACTCAAAAAAAGGTTCTGCTCCGACTTGGAACAGAACCTCTTTCTTATTTCAAGTATTCCTCGATAACACCGCGAACCTCTTTCCCTGTCGCATGTTTGTTCACTCTCTTCATCACATACCCCTGGACTTTTCCTGCGTCCGAAGGTTGTTGTGCTCCTGTTTCTTCAATTGCATGCTTGACTAGAAAATGGAGCTGGATCGAACTGAGGGTATATTCTTTTTTCTTCAATTTCAGTTGCTTCTCCAGAAAGTCTATCATTTCGTTCTTGATAGAAACGAATGTCTCCTCTTTCTCCTCTATTCCTTTTTCCGCATCCTGATAGAGTTCGATTTTCTCATCAAGATCTTCGCCTGTTTGCAGATCCATCGCCTGCAGCTGCTTGAGGATTTTCTCTTCTTCACTCAAGGCGACGGGGACGTTGACATCATCCACATTGATATGACCCCAGCCCCCTTCGGCCTTGTCTGTGATGCGAATCAAGAGGTCTTCTCCTACATACTCAGAAGCCTCCCATGTGACTCGACGGTACGTTTCCTGGTTTCTTCCTGTCGCTTGCTTCAGTACATTTCCATCCGAGGCCCGGATCAGTGAGACAGATAGTTGATCGATATTATTGCCCCCGCCGATCAAAAAGTCGATCTTCCCATTGCCGCCAAGTTCAAAGACCTTGGATTCTAAAATACCTGTGGCTGCGTCGCCTCCGCTGGAATCAAGGAATCCCCACAGGTGATAGGGCTCAGGGTCTATCACATCTTCGGCCTGATCAAACGGGCCGCCCCAGCCCCAATCATCTTTCGTTGTTACATGCGCATCAGAAAAAGCATTCCCGTCTACGATGTTCCAGCCCGTTAAGTCACCGATTTGGAAATCATGGTTTTCAAGCTCCCCATGTGGTGGGACCGTTTCTGTTTCTTTTTCATAAACCGGTGCGGTCTCACCGAAGGCACCGTTCATTTCCCAGACATCCATGGACACGATCTCAGGCTCGCCTCCTTCACTCCAAAGCTCTATGCCAAGCGCATCATAGCTTGTAGGATAGACGCGGGAAGTGATGCTCTTCTGTCCATTGGCATACGCTTCCACCATCGAACGATCCAAATAAAGATGAAGCTGCCAGCGGTCGCCGTTCAATTTCAATTCTCCCCCTTGGACCCCTTTACTCACATCCGGGTCCAGGCTGGACTGATTCCGGTCGATGGCAAACGTTTCTTCCGCGGTATCGTAATATATGAGCGTTTCTTCTTCACCATTTTCGCTCTGTCGTACTTTCAAGCCCACTTTCTCTGCTTCTTGCGGATCCACGTCTAAAATGATTTCAAGCATGTCGCCTTCCACATCTTGAATCATTTCATTCGCTTCTTTCATTCCTTTGTTTTCAAAGGATACCAGGGACTCCCCTCTCAAAGATTCCAGTTCTTCTATCGGCTGCAATCCGAGATCGTTATTGTCTCTCAAGGAAAGTTCCACAGGCAGTCCCGCATTGTGCGCCCAGCCTGCGTCGTAATGTTCCTGCTCGCTTCGTTTGTCTTGGGCAATGCTGAATAAAATCGGCGTGCCGTCTTCATCCACCATGCCGCTTGGGCCTGTGAAATGCTCACCATAGTCGAACATTTTCGGTTCTTCATGGTCAGGGACAAACGCTAAGTTTTCCTTATCCCACGTGCCTACCCAGTAGAAGGTGTATTTGACATTGTGCGGACTGTATCCATCGAACCATGGGTTGATAAAGAACGCATATTTTCCTTCTCCGGATTCATCTTTTCCGATCGGAAGAAAGACAGGTAGTTCCCATACATCTCCCGTTTTTGGATAGGATTCTGAATCTCCGGTAAAGAAAGGTTTCTCGTAAGTCCAGTTTTCCAAATCCTTCGAAGAATATAACAGCGCGGTTCCACCCACTTGATCAATGCCTGACCCCATCAGCTGATACCAGGTGTCTCCATCTTTCCAAACGAATGGATCACGGAACTGTCCGTACATCACTTCGCCCTCTTCTGCCGGAAGGTTTTCTTCCTGTACCGTTACGGGCTCATCAAGCATGCGCCATTCCTTCAATTCAGGGTCACTCGGGTCCTCACTAACGGCAAGCCCCGTCATTTGATTCGGGAACTTACTGTCATCTCCTGCCGTGAAGAATAGGACCGGTTCCCCGTTCTCATCGAGGGTCGCACTGCCGGACCATACTCCGTCTGGAGACACGGAGCCCGCTTCAGGTGCAAGAGCTGTAGGAAGCTCTTCCCAATGCACAAGATCCTCACTAACCGCATGTCCCCAGTGAATATGGTGCCAATACGGTCCCTGTGGGTTCTTTTGATAGAAGATGTGATATTTTCCATTGTAATAGATTGGTGCGTGTGGTTCGTTCATCCAATGTTCCGGAGGCATGAAATGATATTGTGGCCGATGCTGATCGCCATCGTAACGAGTGCGGTCCCAGTCCAGTGCTGGTTCAGGGAGCGTCTGATCGTCGAAACTCTCTACCATAGACTGATATTCTTCCTGAATCTCTTCTGATGATTTCGCATCATTCGCGATTTTCACTTCATCCATCAAACCATTGAACATATTGACATCAAACACCCCATTAACCAGGGCCGCCTGGTTGTGTTTCCCAATCAAAAGATCTTCGCTGGACGCTGTTATCCTTCCATTCGGGGTATCTGTCTGACCGACGAGTTCTCCATTCAAGTAAAGTTTCATGGATTGGTCATTCCGATTAAAAGTAGCGGCCACATGGGACCACTGATCCTTTTCCAACCTTTCGTCAGCCGTTGTGGAAACCTCCTGCCAATCCCCATTGATGCCTGCCTGGAAGGAAAGTTTTCCGTGACGTCCCATTCCTAAAAGAAACCCTTCCCCTTTGGACTTGTCATGCTGGTTGACGATCGCTGATATTTGATTAAGGTCCCCCCACTCATAGGCTCGTGGAGCTACCCATCCTTCGATTGTAAGGGCATCTTCGGGCTGGACGAATGATTCGTCCTCATGCGTCACCCATGTGGAATAGCCATCAAATAATAAAGCGTTTCCTACCAGACCCGGCCGCCATAACGGATCCGATGATGCTTTGTATACCGCGTCATTAAACACGTAGTGCACAGGATCGGACTCTCCACGGATTTCCTCTTTCGCAACCTTTCCTTCCTGCTCATCAAACGACCAGTGAGCAAGCAGGCCGGTTTGCTTCACTTGGAAGTCATCCACATTGATATGTCCCCATCCTTCTGTAGCGTTGTCCACGACTTTCAGATACACTTCTTCCCCTACATACTCAGAAGCATCCCAAACGACTTTCGAATATTCTTCAGTATTGTTCCATTCGGTATGGGTCGCCTTCATCAATTCCTGATCATCAGCCGCCCGTACAAGGGCGACATACAAGCGATCGGGGTCATTGCCTCCACCAATCAAATAAGAGATCGTCCCTGTTCCAGATAAAATAAAGGATGAAGAACGCAGGATGCCGGTTTGCTCATCCCCACCATCTTTAGCGCCCCACAGATGGTAGTCGCCCTGATGGTTGAACGGCCCTCCCCAGCCCCAATCCGTATCACTGGTTACGTCAGCCGGGCTGAAAGCATCTCCCTCAACGACGGTCCATCCTGTTAAATCACCTGTTTCAAAATCCCCGTTCACTAGCTCATCTCTAACCGGCTCTCCTTCTGTATACACCTGAAAATCATCGACGTTTATATGTCCGAATCCATCATTATGGTAATCCACGACTTTCAAGTACAGCGTATCACCAAGATAGGCACTGGCATCCCAGGAGACACGGCGGTATTTCTCGTCGTTCGCTCCTGTCGCTTTGAAGAGTTCTTTCCCATCTGACGCTCGGACAAGCGCTACATATAAGCGTTCCTTATCCTGCCCACCTCCGATCAGAAATTCCACCTGTCCTTTTCCGCTTAATTGAAAAAGATCAGATTGAAGCGTTCCTGTCCGGAAATCAGAATCAGTCACGTCCTCAGAAAAACCCCAAAGATGGTAGTTTCCTTCGTGTTCAAAAGGAATGCCGTCCCAGTACGTTTCAGTTTGAGAAACACCGTGGGTAAACGCACTTCCTCTCGCCGTCCATCCTGTTAGATCGACTGTTTCGAATCCACCATTTTCCAAGGTGTTCGGAACATCTTCCGGAATCGTCCTTTTCCTAGGTTCCACGGTCGCCTTATTCAAGTCCGTCACATTCAATTGAGTAAGGTACGCCTCTCCTCCCGTGCTGAACATTTCCAGTGTGGAAGGGGACTCATCTCTGAAGATCTGGTCAGTCAGAACGGTCGTCCCTTCATTTCCGAACACTTCCACAGACGAGCGATCCAGAAGGATTCTCATCTGAACTTTCCCGTCCTCCACTTTCAGAGGCGCTTCATGGACGGCGGCAAAATCCTCAGAGAAGTCACCCTCCCCTGATGACGTACGGTCAAGGGCGATCTTCTCCTCTTTTGCGTGGTAAACAATCGTCGTCGATTGATCGTTTTCGTTCTTCAACGTAAACCCAAAGGAATCCGCTGACGACTGATCGATATCAAAAGAAGCGGTTATTTCAAGCAAGTCATTGACAGAATCGCCGAGCTGCTGACTTCCTTCTGTTACTACTTCATCTTTTCGTTCTACGTTTTCTCCTCTCAGCTGTTCAAATTCAGCTACAGGCTGCTGTTGGAGTTGGTATGTTCCATCTTCTGCTGTACGAAGCTTTAATTCCCGCGGAATGGACATCGCTCCACGGAAGTTTTCTGTCGGTATGTCCTGCCCATACTGCCAATTGTTCATCCAGCCAAGCAAAACCGTACGCTCTTGTTCTTTCGGCAGGTTGTTCCACGTGACTCCGGCATACATGTCTGCCCCATAATCCAAAGGAACCGGAGTCATTTCTGTAGAAAAAGATTCTCCATTGAAATCTCCCACGACATACTCCATACCAGAACCACCGGCAGAAGAACCTTCACTCACACTCATGATGAGCGCCCATTTATTTTCGTTTCCATCCCCGTCGACCGGCAGTTCTACAAGGTCCGGGCACTCCCAAACCCCTGTGGCATCTGCCGGACGTTCGAAGGTGTCGGTATGCTGCCAGTCTTTTAGATTATCAGATTGGTAAAATTCGATGCTCTGCCCTGCGGACACAACCATTTTCCATTGACCTGACTCTTCATGCCAGAAGACTTTTGGATCTCTGAAAACATCCGTATCGTCAGGCATGTCCATGACCGGATTGCCTTCATACTTCGTCCAGGTTCGTCCTTTATCATTGCTGTACGCAAGACTCTGGGTTTGGTGTCCTGCTTTTTCATGAGTGAAAACAGCGACCATAGTCGCTTCATCACCTGTCTGGAACCCTGCGGTATTCTGTTTATCTACGACGACACTCCCTGACCAGATAAACCCTTTTTCATCCGGATACAACGCGATCGGGAGTTCTTCCCAGTTGATTAAATCCTTACTGACCGCATGGCCCCAGTACATCGGCCCCCATTGATTCCCTGTTGGGTTATGCTGATAGAATAAGTGATATTCCCCGTCATAATAGACCATTCCATTCGGGTCATTCATCCAATTTTCAGCTGGTGAATAATGAAATTGTGACCGGTATGGATCAAGCGAAGTTTCCTGACTCTCCTGCGCCCCCTCCTCAGCCATTGGATAGGTCGGAAATAAAGCCAAGATTAATAGGGCAATCGTCAAAACGGTGGTGAAACGACGGATCGCACGTCTCAAGTGATCTTCCTCCTTTAGAATTGTAAGCGTTGTCAAAAAGTAGTGCGCTGATTTTTTAAAACCCATGTAAAAGAAAACCCGTCTGTTCTTGCATCCAGTCAGACGGGTTTTTGAGCCTCTTGTTGAAAAGGAAACAAAAGGACGGTTAACAGTAGAATGATATTGACGGAATACAACGGCAGGATGCCAGGTATGAACCGAATACAAACGAGAAGGAGGGCAAACCCGGCGATAAAAGAAAGCAGACGACCAGGGTAAAGCAAAAGAAGATGAAGGGCGTTTCTCAACGCTTCTTTTGCCTTCATGCCATGACTGAGAGGGTTGAACGTTAAGATGGCCGTCATCAACACCCCTCCAGCCAAAAACACGGTACCGCTGAAGAAAATGTAGAACCATACCCCTGTGAATTGAAGACTGGTATAGATGTTGAACCCTAAAAGAATCATTAAAACAAACGTACATAGGAACATGACATTCGCAGAAAGAAAGGATCGTTTATAGATGTTCCAATAAAACGCTACCGGATGAGGACGCCGGTCCGCGATCCACTCTTTCAATAAAGCGACACAGGCGGCAGAAGCAGGAAAGATACCGAAAACTCCGCCACCCATGAGTGTAAAAGTGATCCACAATACATTTAAAATCGCAAGCCGCATCAACCAGTCACAAACAAGGTAGATGAGGTTCCCCGTACCTTTCATCTTCATCCTCCTCTTCTTTCTTTAAGCGTTCGGCTTCCAGATCGATCTCAATTCAGAAACCGACGATTGTTTCACTTCTGCCGTTCCGCGGACAGCTTCCATCTTTAACTTCGCTTCGTGGTCAGCTGCCGGTAAGTATACATTCGTCATGCTTATTTCCCCATCACCAAGAAAGATTTCGACCGAGGAATGGTCACAGACCAACTTGAGATGGAAGGATGACAGATCACCATTCAATGGTGCCTGACAAGTACACGCATATTCCTTGGAGAAATCAAGGTCCGCCCTGTCTCTTTGAACATATAGCGCATTTTTCTCGCGATCAATGCGAACCTGGAGACCTCCATCCTGCTTTCCAAATAATTGTGCTTCGAAAACGCCGTCCTTTTCGATTTCCACATCCCATTCCCATAGGAAGGGAGAAGCAGGCTGGTCCAGCTCGATGGACTGCTTTTCTTTAAGGAAGAAAGAATCCTTCTCCATTCGCTTTTCTATCAAGCTGGTAAGCTCTGCGACAGGCTTCTGAATCAGTCGTTCCTGATCTTCCACCATAGTTAAAGTCAATTCCCTTGGGATCGTCATCGCACTTCTCCACGGATCTGTCGGCACGTCATTGGCATATTGCCAATTGCTCATCCAGGCAAGGACCACCCTTCTCCCTGGGACATCGGAAAAGGACTGCGAAGCATAAAAGTCTTTGCCGTAGTCCAGCCAGCGCACCGTTTCTTTCGGCTGATGAGGAACAAAGTGCTTGCCATCAAAGGAGCCGATAAAATACTGCGTGCCGGATCCACCTGAAGGAGCGCCAGCATCAATTCCGATCGGCAGTATCCATTTCTTTTCCCCGGACGTTTCATTCGTGAGCGGGAACAGGTCCGGGCATTCCCATACCCCTTTTTGTTCGCCCCAGCCTTCTCCAAATTCACTAGCATACGTCCACTGCTTCAAATCCGTAGATGTGTAGAATTGAACTTTTCTCCCTGCCGCAAGCACCATCACCCACTTTTTTGTATCCTCATGCCAGAAAACCTTCGGATCACGGAAATCCTTGATGCCAGGGTTTGGAATCACCGGATTGGCGTCATACTTCACCCATGTTCGCCCACGGTCTTTACTGTAGGCGATGCTCTGCCTTTGCAAATCTCCATCGGCGTGGGTAAACACTGCCACAAGCCCCGGTTTTCCATCGAAAAAACCACTCGTATCCTTGTGATCGACCACAGCACTGCCCGAAAAAATCATGCCAAGATCATCCGGATAAAGGGCGACATGAAGATGTTCCCACACGATTAAATCCTTACTGACAGCGTGGCCCCAGTGCATCGGCCCCCACTGTTTACTATCGGGATGATATTGATAAAAGAGGTGATACTCCCCCTCAAAATAAACAAGACCATTGGGGTCATTCATCCACATTTGTTCGGGGGTGAAATGGATATGAGGCCGATACCTCTCTTCATAATACCCATTTGTCGTTAACGGCTGGCTTTGAATCATATGTTATGGCACTCCTTCCAACAGTGATGAGTCTTTCCGGTCAGGCGGTGTTGCTCCACTATCCGCCTGACCTTTTGTGTGTGAAAATCATTTAGTTTTTCGAACCGGTGTGGGTTAATCCTTGGACGTAGTATCGTTGCAGGAAAGCAAAAATCAACAGCATCGGCACAGTGGCAATGGTTAACGCAGCCATCACCTGTCCCCACTTGATCGGCGGTTCGTTCATGAAGTACTGCAGTCCAATCTGGATCGTACGCATACTTTCATCCGAAGCGACAACAAGCGGCCAGAGGAAGTCATTCCAGTGGTTGATAAATAAGACGATCGCGACCGTCGCAAAGACCGGTTTAGAAAGCGGTACAATGATCCGGAAGAAGATTCCGATTTGAGAACATCCATCGATTTTGGCCGCTTCCTCCAATTCTTTAGGAAAGTCGAGGAAAAACTGCCGGAATAAAAAGATGGCAAAGGCATTCGCGATGAACGGGACAATCAACCCGGTGTACGTATTCACCCATCCAAGGTCATACACCAAAACGTAGAGGGGTAGAAAAATACTTTCCGGCGGGATGATCAAGGTCGCGATAATGACACCAAGCCAGAAACCGGCCAGTGGAAAACGAAACCGTGCCAGAGCATAACCAGCCATCGAGTTGACAATAAGCCCGAAGACAATGATGCCGGTCGTATATATCAAGCTGTTCAAAATGTACTTCATAAGGTCGACACGTTGAAAAGCGGCGATATAGTTGGCGAAATATCCCCCTTCGACTTCACTCGGAGCCGGAGGCAGAAAGGCTTTCAGTGATTTCATATCCCTGAAAATCTGAAACTCATCTTTCAACGATGAAACGAGCATCCATATTAATGGAAAGAGAAAGATGAAGGTGAGTAAAGTCAAAGATACATATAAAACGATTCTTTGGATCCCTTTCTTTCTTTTCATAGCTTTTACCCCCTCTCCTCACGAATGAGCACACGTTGAATAATGGTGATGGTTAGGACGATCAGTGTAAAGACGACGGCCATGGCGGAGGCATAACCCACGTCTCGATAGTTGAATCCCGTTTCATAGATGTGATAGACGAGCGATTTGGTAGACCCAAGCGGTCCGCCCTGTGTCATGATCATCGGCTGAACGAGTAATTTAAATGCAGCAATACTGATCGTAATGAAAATGAACAAGGCAATGTTTTTCAAACCTGGCAGAGTCACATGTAGAAACTTCTGCCAATTGCTTGCTCCATCAATATCTGCCGCTTCATACAAATGGTTCGGTATGTTTTGAAGGCCTGCCAGGAAAATCATCATCTGGAACCCGGCCCCCTGCCAGACAGACATGACAATGATGGAATTCATAGCCTGATCCGGGCTTGTAAGAAATGGTTGTGGGGAAATCCCTATTAGTCCGAGCAGCTGGTTGATCAATCCTTCGTTTGGATTGTACATGAACGTCCAGAGAATCGATACCACAACCAAAGACATCACGACAGGCGAGAAAAACGCTGTTCGGAAAAACACGCGGAACTTTAATTTTTTATTAATGAGCAAGGCAAGCCCTAACGCGACCGCCAGTTGGACAGGAACGACGATGACAGAAAAGTAGACGGTATTCCAAAACGCCTGCCGGAATTGAGCATCCTGCCATATATAAGAGAAATTCTCGAATCCGATAAATGAAATATCATCCGGTTTTAAAATATAGAAGTCTGTAAAACTATAATAAAAAGCGGCCCCCATCGGATACAAAAGGAATACGCCCAGAAGAAGTAAGGCAGGAGCTAGAAAGAAGTAGCCTGTCACAGCTTCCTGGAAGGCCTGTGACCTTCTTCTTTTCTTCCTCTTTGGCGGCACCTTTTTGATCGATGGTTCTGATGGAGCCTTATAGTGATCGTGATCGGTCAGTGGTTTTGCAGAAGAACTATTCCCTTTCATATGTGTTCACCCTCTCTTTCAAACCCGTGGATGCATGAAAAATCAGATGGAGCCCGCCGCACGCACAGGCCCCGATCCTTGTTGGACTATTCTTCAAAACGTTTCAATTCGCGCTCAACACGTTGAACCTGCTGTTCCACCACACTCTCTACATCTTCACCCAGAGCAGCGGCGTGGAAAGATTGAGCAAATGCATCAGTCAATACCGGATAAGCCGGTGTAGACGGGCGGGCATGGGCGGTTTGGATAACTTGTTCCTTCATAACGCTCCATGGAAGCTCATTGAATTTCTCCATGGTTTCGAATGCAGATTTCTGTGCAGGTGGCATGCCTGTGGCTTTCGAAATTTTGATTGTTGCTTCTTCATTCGTCATCCACTTCATAAGCTCGACAGCTGCTTCAGGATTTTCTGTGTTATTCGTTACCGCATAAGCCATGCTTCCGGATGGAGACACTTTTTCATCTTTGTAAGGGTACGGCATCATTCCCCAGTTCAAGCCTGCATCTTCAGCAGAAACAGCAATCCATGGACCGCCTAAAGCAAGGGCTGCATTTCCTTCCTCAAACTGCATCTCCCCAGGACTATCTGTAACCACACCTTCAGCAAATAGCTCTTTCACATAGTTCAACGCTTCAATGGTTTCAGGACTATTCAAATATCCATCCACTGTTTTACCGTCATCGGAAATCAACGCGCCCCCATTCGACCAGGCAAGCGGTGCTCCCATGAAGGTCAGCCATTCCCCAACACCGTAGTTCATGAACAAGTTCAATCCATAACGGTCTTCGGTCGTCAACTGCTTGGAATTCTCCATCAACTCATCCCACGTCCACGCTTCTTCGATAGAATCAGCCGGCTCAATCCCTGCTTCATCCAACAAGTCTTTGTTGTAATAAAGCATGACGGAAGCTTCCATGGCTCCTAAGGAATACAATTCGTCGTTGTATGTGCCTTGTTGAATGATCGAATCTACATATTGGCTTTTCGTTTCTTCGTCAACAAAGTCATCGATCGGCTTGATGACTCCCGCTTCAGCGAAGCTAGAGACGTAAGGGCCGTCCACAGCCATCACATCTGGCAGGTTGCCTGCTACAAGAGCAGCATTGATGCTGTCACTGTAAGCACTTGCTCCGTCATCAATGATGACTTCTGCGTTGACATGAATGTCGTCATGCTCTTTGTTGAAGGCATCGATCAATTCAATGTAAGCACTCGTCTCATCTTCACCTGTCTGGTGGATCCAGAAATCAAGCATGACCTCTTCATCCCCTGTAGCTTCTACACTTGTATCAACAGAACCCGTCTCTACGGTGTCACTTGTTGTATTCTCCCCGGAACTCCCACTATCTGTTTCTGAATTCGCGTTACTGTCACTCGAACAAGCCCCAAGCATCAATACGACTAGCACCCCTGCCAACAAAAACGATAATCTTTTCATTCTCCGTACCTCCCATTTCTTAATAGAATGCCGAAAACCTCCATAAAAACGTTTACGTAATCGTTTACTTTATGGTTAAAAAGAGAAGGTTCTCTTTAAAAGGAACCTCTCTGTACCAACTCTGAATCGAGCATGACTTCTGTGTATTTCTCCTGTGACCCATTTATTCTCTTAAGCAGCTGCTCAACAGCTACTTTTCCAATCTCAAACGCCGGCTGCCTGACGACAGATAAAGGAGGTGATGTAATCTTCATCCAATCATAATCGTCATAGCCTATAATGCCGATCTCGTCAGGAATATTGACCTGATGTTCCTTAAGGTAAGAAACAGCTCCCATCGTCATGACATTATTCGCAATAAACAAAGCCGTTACTCCTGCTTCATGAAGCTCTTTCGCTAACTGATAGCCTTGTTCAAATGTCGCTGGACCTTCTTTAATAAACTCTTTCCTTACGGGAACCCCTTTTTCTTCGAGGGCTTTTTTATACCCATTCAAGCGTTCATCACTTGTGGTGATCCCAAGGGTGCCTGTGATAAAGCCGATCCGCTCATACCCTTTGTTAAGGAGAGCAGTGACAGCTTCATAGGATCCCCGAAGGTTATCAACGAGAACCATGTCCCCTTCAATCCCGCTCGGATGGCGGTCAATATAAACGACGGGATAGTCCCCTGTTAATTCCTGCTCATACGCTGAATCTTTCCCGTTGACAGGAGCGATGATCAATCCGTCAATCAATTGCGTATTAAAAACGCGGATTTGATCTTTTTCCGTTCCTTCATCTTCATCGGAATTACTAAGTATCAAATTATAGCCGTTCTCTTTCAACACCTTTTCAATTCCATTCGCAATGCTCATGAAGAAGAAATTCGATGTATCTTCGGCAACTAACGGAACCAATAGTCCGATCGTATTCGATTTACGGCTTCTAAGACTTCTTGCGATCCGGTTCGGCTGGTAATTCAGATCCTTCATCGCCAGGTAAACTTTCTGTTTGGTCTCATCGGCTACAAATCTGGTCTCATTGATCACATGAGATACGGTTGCTGTAGAGACTTGGGCTTTTTTTGCAACATCTTTAATGGAAACCATGGTTAATCCTCATTTCTAAAACTCACTTAATCGTTTACGTAATCGATTACCTTAAGTAGACTATACTCCTTGCAAGCGCTTTCGTCAATGTGTTTTTTATATCTTTTTTTGCTTATGAAATAGAAATATGACTTTGAATTCATGAAAAAAAGTGCTCCCCTCCCCAACCACGTTGATGTGAAAGCAAGTACAGTAAAAACTGAAACTTGAGTACTAGGAAGGTCTCTGTTAAAAATATTAAATAGTGATATAGCTGCTATCAGAAATAAACCCATTAGAATCTATGGGTATACATTAAAAATTATAAAAGTGCCTGACCCCACCACGTTAACACTTTAACGAAATGTGGGTCAGGCACTTTTTTGTTTTAAATATAATCATAAGGGATGAAACTTTCCTGTAACTGCGTCAACGACTAATAAGAATTTCTTTTTCTTTCTGTCCCCCTTTACAAGCCAAAAAGGACGATAGAATAGTAAGTTTTTTTGTAATTCTACTTCGGGCATCCTAAGGATTTTCATCTTATAAGATATAGATTTACAGACAAACTTTTCTCCTTCCAATGCAGCATCTTTCAGAGTAAGGTAAGCATCCATTCTCTCGTTTCCTTCCATTTCTGTTTCGTAAAGATTTGGGGAGACGTCAATTAGTGACCCAACTCCAGAAATTGAATCTATAGTACACCCAATCTTTCCAACTTTTCCATGTAGTAACGTTTTATCTTTCAACCCATACTCCAGAAAGTAATAGGGATAGTAAATTAGTCTATCTATTGTAAAACGAGTCTTTTTTTCCATTTGTTGTAGAAGACGGTTCACTTCCTCTTTCGAGAATTGTATCTCATTCGTCCAAATTTTTGTTGCCATAACTTCTACTCCCTTACAGGCTGCTTAGAATCTATATATTTCGATATGTTACTAGCTTCTGGGTTCAAATCCCTTGAAACATTCTTATCCAGGGAATAGGGAACGTTATATCCATTTTTTACATCATTCAACACATCGTCAATCCATTCAGGTTTTTTGCCGAAAGGATTACCTACTAGCATTCCTAATATGGACATTATTAGTCCAGCCAAAAAAGGGTGTAAAAATGTAATGTCCTGTAGCTCCATAGAGGTCCATATAATGTTAGTTACTCCCCCTGCTATCATAGCGCATAATACACCAACTTTGTTTGCTTTTTTGGAATACACCGAAGCTACATATGGAACCATAAAGCTATTTCCTAGTACGCCAAAGGAGAAAACAACTAACCCGAAAACAGAAGGTGGTTGATAGATAGCCACAATAACACCTACGACTCCTGCTGCTAGAATACTTAAGCGAGAAATACTTACCATTTTATTTTGACTAGCATTCTTATCAATAAAGCGTAAGTAAATGTCACGTGATAAAATTGTCCCTGCCTGCATTAAGATAGAGTCAGAGGTGGACATAATGGCTGCCATTACTGCTGACAATAAAATAGCTGCCAGAATACCTGGAAAGAATTCATAAGCTAATGTAGGGATCACCATTTCAGGATCCCCTAAATTAGGTAACAACACGATTGCCATAAATCCAAGTAAGTATGGAGTAAAGACGAAGAGTTGGTTCCATGTAGCAGCATATAGGATAGCTCCTTTTACGGTTTTCGTGCTTTTCATGGACATATGGCGAACGACCACATGCGGGAGCCCCATATAACCAATAGAATATATTAGCACGGCCCCAAGCACTACACCCCACTGCCCCACATATGCTAAATCCTTTCCCCAGGGACTTAAATAGCTTGGATCGACTTGAGCTATCTGCTCATTCAACCCAGAAAGTCCACCTAGATTAATAAAACCGAGTATGGCAATTCCAACTACGCCTATAACCATAATAATTCCTTGGATGAAATCGGTCCATACGACCGCTAGGTACCCTCCTGTGACCGTGTAAGATATTATAACTCCTACTCCTAGCAATAATGCCATAGAATACGGGAGGCCCGTGAGCTGTTCTAAAGCCTTTCCAGATGCATTAAATTGAGCAAAAACGTATCCAAAAAGGAAAATTATAGAAATTACAGATCCTACAATCCTTATTGCTGGACTATCAAATCTTTTCTCTAAGTATTCGATGGGGGACAAAGCGCCTAGAATTTCCGACATTCTCCTCATTCTTTTTCCTAACACTGATAGATTTACAATTGCTCCCCCAGCATCTCCGAAAGCATACCACAGAGCATACCAACCTTGTTGAAAGGCAAGAGCTGGTCCACCCATAAACATGTAACCACTCATTGCAGAACTCTGCATAGTAAGAGCCGTTACAGCAGGGCCTAAGCTTCTTCCTCCTAAAAGATAATTATCAACGGATTTGGAAGCCTTCCGGGAGAAATAAATACCAACTACCAATAATCCCAATAAGTAGACAAGGAATACGATGGCATCAATCTTCAATTGGACTACTCCCTTCATTGGTGTTTTGGGTTAACCGTTCTTCCGCTTCATCTTCCTTCTTCAATTTAATGTACAAAAAGATTGCTAAACCCATCCAAAAAAACGGCCACGGTGCAAACATCCAAAACGTATCTGTCGGTAAGTTAAACATGTATTACCAACCTTTCTTGATTTATGTCCTATCGCTTTCATTCTATCGAGTTATACGCCTTCCATCATCTTACATTTCGTAACATATTTCAAAAAAAATTTAACATTGTGACAAATATTGACTTTAAAAAAACGCTAACTTTTTAAGTTAACGTTATAGGCAGAAAATGAAGAGTTGATCATTTGTAAATATGGTTTCCATCATGTTTCAAATAATAATAAGCGTACAATGCAAATTCAATGGTTATTCTTTTTATAGATGCATGAAATCAAATCCTAGGAGTTCATGTAGTCTATCGATGCGATGGTAAAGGGTCTGTCTTGAAATGGATAAACGATTATAAGCTTCTTTCTTGAACCCATTAAGGCGGGTGCTCTATAAAGAAATCGGTCCTATCCTTGAAGGATCGAAATCAGAAAAAAGTGCCTGACCCCCACTACGTTAACACTTTAGCGAAGTGGGGGTCAGGCACTTTTTTTGAATAGTAACAATCGACTTTTAAAATAGATTTCATAATAGAATCGATTCCATTCCTACAGCCATGAGGTTTAAAACATTTCAATAATTTTACTTTCCGTCTTACTGAAAGATTTCAATCACCTTGTTTACCACTCATTTTTTAGAAATAATTGTCTATTTTCAAAATCTTTGTTATATTGAAAAGGTCATAACTGAATATGTTTCAGACTCAGGTGCAAATAAGCTTGTTCAAGCTTATTTGCTTAAAAGGGAAATCGGTGTAAATCCGATGCTGTCCCGCAACTGTATTTGGGAGCAAACTGGAAAGACCACTGTTCTCCGTTAAAAACGGGAATGGGAAGGGGCCAGGGAGTGATGATCATAAGCCAGGAGACCTGCCTTTGTCAGCGAACATCCATACCTACGAGGATAGGAGGTGTTAAGTGCGAGTGAAAGAGTAAGAACCAGCAGGGTCTCTATACCTTATGGTGTTGGTTCTATGCTCGATTAAATTGCTATGCTCTCAACTTAACAACTTTCTCTGAAAGTTGTTTTTTTATTGCCTTCATTTCCATTTGATTAGAGGTGTTTTCTTTGACCACTGCAACCGAGTATTACGTCAATAGATTCAAAGCTAGTATTATGAATCACCTATATTCTTCCGTTTCCTGTTCCCTCGAATCAACTTATAACGAATTAAAAAAAGAGATACCCAGTGAGGACGGCCAAGAGCAGGAGATGGATAACCTCGATGCCGCCTATACCCTTGTTCATAAGGAAGTGTGTGGGTATCCGCAGGTGCCTTCAAAAGTTTAAATACTTATTTTGAAAACGTTAACAAAAAGAGGAGGAATTTTCATGGCAGAGCAGACAGCCTACAAACCAGGTTTAGACGGTGTCATTGCAACCGAAACAAAACTGTCTTATTTAGATGTTGATGCGGAAGAAATCGTCCTTCGTGGATATGAACTCATTGAGCTTGCCGAGAACAAACAGTATCTGGATTTAGTCCAGCTTTTACTGCAAGGTGTACTCCCTGATGACGAACAACGCTCCTCTCTTGAACAAGAATTGAAAAAAGATTATGACCTGCCAGCTGATTTCATTTCTCTATTCAGCAAACTGCCTAAAGAAACCCACCCGATGGACGCTTTACGAACAGGGATATCTGCCCTTGCAGGGTACGAAAAAAATTTAGAGGGACGACGGGAGGAGGAAATCAGTAAGACCGCTCTCAGGCTGCTGGCAAAAATTCCAAATATCGTGGCGAACAGCTATCACATCCTTCATGATGAAGCAGTCGTCGAACCGAAACAGGAACTTCCCTATAGTACCAATTTCTTATACATGATTACAGGAAAAGAGCCGACTCAAGCGGAAGCAGACTATTTTGATCAGTCTTTGATGGTATATAGCGAGCATGAAATGCCAAACTCGACCTTCGCAGCACGTGTGATCGCTTCGACAAACGCTGACATTTACGGAGCCCTCACTGGAGCAGTGGCTTCGTTGAAAGGAAACCTGCACGGTGGAGCTAATGAAGCAGTCATGCACATGCTGTTACAAGGAGAAACGACAGATGGATTCCGCCGTCTACTCTATGAAAAACTTAATAATAAAGAAAAAATCATGGGCTTCGGACACCGTGTGTACATGAAGAAGATGGACCCTAGAGCAGCTCTTATGAAAGAAGCGTTTCGTGCACTGGCAGTAGAGAGAAAACGCGAAGATCTCTTTGAGATGTGCGAAGCAGGAGAACAGTTGATGAAAGAAGAAAAAGGTTTATATCCGAACCTGGATTACTATGCCGCACCTGTCTACTATCTCTTAGGTATACCGATTGATTTGTATACCCCGATATTTTTTGCTGCCCGCACGCTTGGGTTGTGTGCTCACGTATCCGAACAATATGCCAACAACAAATTGTTCAGGCCGAGAGTTCTCTATACGGGGCCTCGTGGTCTGCATCCTTAATCGCAAGCTGCCGGGCTGGTCCCGGTCGGCTATTACAAACATCATTTTAAAAATAAAAAAGGTGGCGATGAAAATGACAGAAGTGAAAATAAATAAGGCTCAGTCTACGGATCAAGTGATGGATCGCATTGCAGAATACGCGGTTTACGGGAACATCACCAGCGAGGAAGCTTTAGAAACCGCCCAATACGTGCTGATGGACACATTAGGCTGCGGCTTTTTAGCCTTACGTTATCCGGAATGTACGAAGCACTTAGGACCTATTGTTCCTGGCACCGTCGTTCCGAATGGCTCCCGCGTACCCGGTACGTCCTATGAATTGGACCCCGTCCACGCAGCTTTTAATATAGGATGCATGATCCGCTGGCTCGATTACAATGATACATGGCTAGCAGCAGAATGGGGGCATCCTTCCGACAACTTAGGGGGAATCCTGGCAATTTCCGATTACATTAGCCGTAAACGAATTTCAGAGGGGAAAGAACCGCTGAAGATGGATGATGTTCTTGAGAATATTGTAAAAGCTCATGAAATCCAGGGGGTCTTAGCTTTAGAAAACAGCCTCAACCGTGAGGGGCTTGACCATGTTCTTTACGTAAAAATAGCCACAACAGCAGTCGTAACAGCCATGTTAGGTGGCAGTAAAGAAGACGTAGTGAACGCAGTTTCCCAAGCCTGGATTGACAACTCGAGTCTTCGTACTTACCGCCATGCACCAAACACAGGCTCCCGAAAATCATGGGCGGCCGGAGATGCAACAAGCCGTGGTGTAAGGCTCGCCTTGATGACGATGAACGGGGAAATGGGATACAAGACTGCCTTGTCTGCACCTGGCTGGGGATTTCAGGATGTACTTTTCGGCGGAAAAGAACTCACCTTAGCACGTCCATTCGATTCCTATGTGATGGAAAATATCTTATTCAAGATTTCATTCCCGGCTGAATTCCATGCCCAAACGGCAGCAGAAGCAGCTATACAACTTCATGACCAGGTCAAAGGAAGAATCGACGAGATCGAGCGTGTAACCATTACGACACATGAATCAGCCATCCGAATCATTGATAAAAAAGGACCACTGCATAACCCTGCGGACCGTGATCACTGTTTGCAATACATTACAGCCATCGGTCTTTTGTATGGATGTTTGAATGCAGACCATTATGAAGACGACGTAGCCGCGAATCCTGAAATCGACCGTCTGCGAAACATAATGGTTACCATTGAAAATGAACAGTACAGCAAAGACTACCTTGATCCTGATAAGCGTTCCATTGCCAATGCCGTCCAAGTGTTCTTTAATGATGGCACCTCTACAGAAGAGATCGCTATCGAGTATCCGATCGGCCATCGACGTCGCCGTGACGAAGGAATCCCGCTCCTATTGAATAAATTTCAAAATAATTTAAAGACACGCTTTCCATTCCGTCAAGTGAACCGTATCCTAAACCTTTGTGAGGATTATGATGAGCTGACGGATACTCCAGTCAACCAATTCATGGAGCTGTTTAAAATTTAAATGGTAAGGAGGAAAATGTATGTCATGGATATTCGAATCAACGTCTACCCAGCCAGAAAGAGCAGAAGTTTTCAAACGCCTGATTGATCAACCCGAACTGTTGAAAATTCCAGGTGCTCACGATGGTATGTCAGCAAAAATTGCAAAAGATGTCGGATTCCAAGCCATTTATTTATCCGGAGCTGCCTATACAGCAAGTCGAGCGCTTCCAGACTTAGGACTCATCTATTCGAACGAAATGGCGGAAAAAGCACAGGAACTTATCCGAGCCTCGGACCTCCCCCTGCTTGTTGATATCGATACGGGTTATGGCGGAGTGATTAATGTAGCCCGAGCAGCAAGGGAAATGGTCGAAGCCGGGGTGGCCGCTGTACAAATCGAAGATCAGCTATTACCGAAGAAATGTGGTCATTTAAATGGTAAAAAGCTGATTGAACCCGAAGAAATGATGCAAAAAATCCGCACAATCAAAGAAGTCGCTCCAACCCTTGTCATCATAGCACGAACGGATGCCAAGTCTGTAGAAGGAATGGACAAAGCCATTGACCGTGCGAACCAATATGTTAAAGCAGGGGCTGATGCGATCTTCCCGGAAGCTTTAACGAGTGAGGAAGATTTTCGCCATGCCTCTTCCGCCATTCAAGCTCCCCTGCTAGCAAACATGACCGAGTTCGGCAAGACACCATATTTCACAGGCGAAGACTTCAGCTCGTTCGGAATGGACATGGTCATTTATCCAGTCACCTCCCTTCGTGTAGCTGCCAAAGCTTATGAACGAATATTTACAGAGATTATGACTTCCGATACTCAAAAAGAAAAGCTTGAGGATATGCAATCACGTGAAGAACTATATGAAACCATTAAGTATTACGATTATGAAGCATTGGACAAAAAAGTAGCGAGAACCGTCCTTCCTGAAATAGGTAAAGAAAATAAGTAAACAAACAAAGAGAAAGGTCGTTCCTTTCTCTTTGTTTGTTTGATACTGTTGTTCCTCCTCAATTATCTTAAATATAGGTCTCTCCCAATTCGGCTCTTTATTAAGGAAAGAAAAAAGACGACTATTCTTATTGAATAATCGCCCCCCTATCCTTTAAGACTCTAAATCAAGATATTTTGAATAGATATTTAAATAACACACTCGTTTGTTTAAGTACATTCTTTCACAAACATAACTCATAATCTTCATTTGTAACAGGAATGCTGCCCAGGTTGTTTTCACTATAACTAGCACTAAGTATAATCCACCAGAAATTAGTTTTCTCTGTTTTTAAATTGGAGACGAATTAGAATTGGAAATCCCCATCCTCCATTAGCAGGACTTCAGTTCCACCTTTTTTAATACCCACTACTTTCATATCTTCGTTACCAAAGGTCACATTGACTGACAACAGTGAAGTATTCAGACCCGCTGCCTTTAACTCTTCTTCAGATTGGACAATGCCATTTTGAATATTGGAGGGAGATGCATTTCCGATTCCAATATGACAGGACGTATTTTCATCAAACAAGGTATTGTAAAAAAGAGTATCTGCCTGAGCAAGAGGAGATTTATTAGAAACCAAGGCAATTTCACCCAGATAGCGTGATCCTTCGTCTGTTCCGATGAGATTTTGTAACACTTCCTGTCCCTTTGCGGCATAATGGTCTGTAATCCGGCCATCTTTAAAAATTAGATAAAATTCATCGATGACGCTTCCCCCGTAGATCAGAGGTTTAGTACCTACCAATTTGCCATTCACTCTATTTTTATGAGGAGCAGTAAATATTTCTTCCGTAGGAATGTTCGGAAAGAAAGGAATTCCCTCCTTATCTATGACACCCCCACCGATATAGAGATGCTTCTCAGGTAGACCAACAGATAACTCTGTTCCACGGCTATTTGTAAAATGCAGCGCTTCAAATTGGCTCTCGTTTAGGATTTTTTTTCGAGACTCGAAGGCTCTATTGTGACTCTCCCAATCTTTTATAGGATCTTTCCCATCTGCCCGAGATCCTTTTAAAATTAATTTCCATAATGATTGTAAAGCTTCTTCTTTACTCAGGTTGGGAAATACTTTAGCTGCCCATTCAACGTACGGGACAGCTAGAAGACACCAGCGTATCTCGTGGGATCTAATTTTTGCATAATAATCCCTCAATTTGGTACGAGAAGCTTTTAGGAAACGATTGATCCTTTCTGTAGAAACGTCCTTAAAGACATCTAAGTTCTCAGAAAGGATATGTATGTAAACAGCACCTGCATCGTCCCATTCCTTAAAACGGGCAGCTTTCCAATCAGGAAAGTGATCAATGACGCTATCTGCTGCATTTAAATAAAATTCCTTGGTAGACTGTTCATCTGTCCAATCAATAAATACATTTGAAGCTCCTGCCTCGTAGGCTGCCGTTTGGATTAGACGTGCAAACGCAGCATTTTGTATATCACTATGAATAATCAATAGTTGATTTTTTTGCAGATTTACACCAGCTCGTACAGCAAGTTCTGCATACTTTTTCAACTTTGCTTGACTTATACATTCATATATTCCATTAATCATTTAATATCTCCCCTGTGATGTTCTTGTGTATATGTTTATTCAAGAAATACCCTCTTTTCTTGATGACTCGAAGTCGAGATATCTTCGAGTTTACCTAGAATTAACGCACCCTTAAGTATAAACAAAGACTTCCACATGGTTGAATAATAAACAAATGATGTGATAATAAGTCATTATTTATTACTTATTCGTTCCAAAAATATGGGTGCTATATTTAGTAAAATAGAAACAATTGTCAAAAACCAAAATGCCCTTGCCATACCAGGTATGACATCCGATAAAGCCGCCCAATCTTCTGCTTTTACCCACCGGGATAGATAACTGTAATCTGCACAAATTGTTAATGCTGTAAATGATAATCCCATCGCCATAGCAAGTTTATAATCCTTTCCTGCTTTATACATGTAAAGATTTATAAAAGTCGCTACTATAGCAATAACCCCTAATATGATCCACATATTTAAAAATGGCCCCCTTTACTGTAAGACTTGAATTCGAGATATCAGAAAATCTAGCAATAGCCACTCAGGATTCACTTAATGATTCTGATCAAATCCACTCTCTTCCATGTTCACGAATGAATTCAATATCCTTTTCATAATGCTCCAGGTGACCTTCGTTTATCATTTTTTGAAATACAGTGTCTCCTTCATTGGACTTTCTCTTCATGTATTTACATAACCCTTCTAACCGCAACAATACCATCTCTAAATAACCTTCATCTATACCTTCAATACCATAAGAATCAAAAAATAACTTTATTCTTGCTTTGATCCGTTCTGAATCATGTGAAACGTTATAATAGACGGCTTCTCCTACTTCATTATGATAAAGTCTGCTTAAAGGAACGCATGTATAAAGGGTGTAGGCTATGTCCCAAAGTCTTGGCCCAGGAGCTGCAACATCAAAGTCAATAATGCCTACTGGCTGTTCATGATTAAAAATAATATTGTACACAGCAAAATCATTATGACATAGAACCTCTCTATTACTTGGAGTATTGTCAATTGAACTCCACTCATCTATCAATGGAAAGTCACTAACTGCGTCATGATAAAGACGAAGCATATGTGCTATTTCTTTTAATACATCATTTGACCACATATATCTTTTCAGAGGGTAATTTCCAGCTTCTCCTTCAATGAAGGATAATATCTCCCTATTTTTTTCATCAATACCTAAAAACTTCGGTGCATAATTAAAACCTTTACTATCTAAATGTTGTAACAATCTATGTATCTTCAAACTGTCAGGTTTTATTTCTCGTCGGACAGTATCTTCAAATCGATATACATTTGAGACATTTCCTCCAGCTAGCTTTTCTTCTTCCTCAGAATTTGCCATTGAATTTCCCTCCCCTTAGTAAGACTCTCTACATTACTCGATCGTCCTTCGTAGTTAGAAAAAAGCGATTGCCTATATTGAACAATCGTCCCCGTTCCTATAAGACTTGGTTTCAAGATAAAATATACACGATACAGAATAAGTAAAGTTATTTCTTAAAAGATAATCCCTTCTCTTTCAAAGCTGATTTCAGCTTCGGTAATGACGCTGGACCCATGCCATGAAATTTCAAAACATCTTTTTCATTGTATGTTGATAAAATTTCCAAGGAAGTTACACCGTTGTTTTCCAAGGCTCTTCTAGCTGGGGCTGGCAGTAATGAAAGGAATCCACTTTCAGGCTTTCGCGCGTTTTCACAGATTGGACAAGTTGGACAATCGCTACTTTTATAATATTTGTGCCCTTTGTCGCATATCTTAATATTTTGATTTGGAGTCATTTAAACATCTCCTTATTAAATATAAATTTGGTTACCTAATAAATAACTTTTATCTATATAGAACTTGTCGCGCGCCCCCGTTTCCGGAAGACTCGAATTCAATATAGTACTCATTATGCTCACAAGTTAGTATTGATATTTCATTTGTAATGGATGAATTGTGGTTACGTTGGATATACCAAGCTCGTAATAGATTGGCAGAATTTATATTATGTCTAAAAAATTCTTTCAGTTAACTGTCTTATAATATCAGGGAAGACTAACCAAAAAGGTATATTTATAACTAGTGGAAAAGCTAAATATAACAATGTGTTAATGTCTTTTCTTGCACTTTTATCTAGAAATAATAAAATGCTAATAGTGAATATCGGATATAATAGAAGACCAATAATCAACGAAGCGGTGGAAATATCCTTAGGACTGTTTCCGAGTGAAGAAAATAAAAGGTAAAAAACTATTTCTGATAAGGAAAAGATTCCAATTGCCCACCAAAACCATTCAGGTTGCTTCCATTCTCTCATAACTTATTCCTCTCCAAACTATAGTTATATAAACGCGGAATAGAATGCTTAGTGACATACCTTATTGGATTATAGTTAGCAATAGGTAAGCGTTTGAGGTTATCTCCAGCTTTTCCCCTGCTCCACACCGAACGTGCTAGTTTCCCAGCATTCGGCGTTCCATCTAAAGGTATGTACTACATTATAAGTTCCTTTGTTACT
>NZ_QUAE01000016.1:0-73818 GCF_003386945.1 Halobacillus trueperi
CAAAAAAGGTGCGATCCAATGATCGCACCTTTTTATATTATTTATTTCTTAATAGTCTCATACTGTTGAGAATAACAAGTAAAGCTGCCCCTGTATCACTTAACACAGCCATCCATAAAGTCAGGACTCCCGGAAAAATGAGCATCAAGGCCGCCAGCTTCGTCACTAAGGAGAACCACACATTCTGTTTAATAATTTTCATCGCTTTTCTGCTCAAACGTATTGTGTGAGGGAGCTTCTCCAAATTATCGGCCATCAGGACAATATCTGCGGTTTCCATGGCTGTATCAGTCCCTGCTCCTCCCATAGCGATTCCAAGATCTGAGGTCGCTAAAGCCGGAGCATCATTGATCCCATCTCCAACCATGGCCACATTCTTCCCTTCCGCTTGGAGCTTTTTCACAGCTGAAACTTTATCCTCAGGTAAGAGCTCAGCAAAATAGCGATCGACACCTGTTTCCCTGGCAATCTTATCCGCTGTTCCTTTGTTGTCCCCTGTGAGCATCACCATTTCCTGCATACCAACCTGCTTCAGCTTTTGAATGGATTGAACGGTGATATCACGGATAGTATCAGCAACAGCGATGAGGCCTAGAACTTTGGTTGAAGTTCCTACAACGACAATGGTATGCCCCTCTTTTTGCAACTGATCAATCCGATCTTTAATCTCAGAAAAAGGCACCTGCATCTCTTCAAACAACTTCGGACTTCCAGCAAAATATTTAACGCCACTCAACTTCGCCTTCGCACCTTTTCCTGGGATTGCTTGGAAGTCTTCGCCATCTATCGCCAGCATGTTCCGTTCTGATGCATACGTCGTAATCGCCTTAGCAATCGGGTGAGTGGAATGTTCTTCAATGGTCCGCGTCACACGGATCAACTCATCTTCGCTTACACCTAGTGCGTGCACTTCAGAAACCTTTGGACGCCCTTCTGTAAGTGTCCCTGTCTTATCGAAAGCGATGGCTTTAATAGTGCCCGCTTTTTCCAGAAACGTACCGCCCTTGATGAGCACACCATTCTTAGCTGCATTTCCGATGGCTGAAACAATCGCGACCGGTGTAGAAATGACAAGAGCACAAGGGCAGGCGACCACGAGTAAAGCGAGCCCTTTATACAGCCACTCTCCCCACGTACCAAAGCCGAAAATAGGCGGAATGATCATGACCAACAGAGCAAGAGTGAAAACAATCGGCGTATAGACACGTGCAAAACGATCCACGAAAGCCTGGGTGGGGGCCCTTTTCTCTTGAGCCTCTTCTACAAGGTGGATAATTTTTGCTATCGTTGTATCTTCTACGAGCTTCGTGACTTCAATCTCTAACGATCCACTTTCATTCACTGTACCTGCATAAACGATATCTCCCGTTTGTTTATCTACAGGCAATGATTCTCCCGTTATCGGAGCTTGGTTGACACTGGATGTGCCAGTCATGACGTCACCATCCAAGGGAATCTTCTCGCCAGGTTTAACGACGATGACCTCACCAATCCCAACGTCTTCTACCGCTTTAAGGACGAGTTGGTTGCCTGATTTGACACTAGCTTCTTTGGGTGTGAGATTAATCAAACTTCGGATCGATTCTCGTGTTCGTTCAATCGATCGGTTTTGGAGTGTATTTCCTAATGCGAACAGCCATACAACCATTGCTCCCTCAAACCATTCTCCGATCAAGGCAGCCCCGATGGCGGCGGATGCCATGAGGACGTTCATATCCAAGGAGCCGCTCTTAATTGCATAAAAAGCACTTCTCGCAGGCTTATACCCGCCAATTAGGATGGCTGCTGCATAAAAAGCCGTGAAGAATTCAGTAGGGATATTTGTGAACGAACCAATAAAGCCGAGACCTAGGAACAGCCCAGATAAAGTCGTCGTTGATATCCCTTTACCTTTGGCAGCTTTTTGGTTATGGTCGCCCCATTTTCCTTCCAAGGAAGCCTGAAAGCCGGCCCTGCCTACTTCCTTTACAATTTCTTTCGCGGAGGTCGTATGTTGGATCTGCATCTTCCCTGTTGAAAATTGAACTTGAACGTCTTGAACGGCAGGATTTTTGCTCAAATGCTTTTCAATCGTCATAGCACAAGAACCACAATCCATCCCCTCTATTTTATAAGTTTGTTTATTCTTAGAAGAATCCACCGGTTCGGCCTCAAAGCCCAATTTGCGAATATGTTTCGGAATCTGATCATGAGGGAACTCATTCTCAGCAGCTACCGTCATCCTCCCTGTCCCGTACTGCACGCTGACCGATTGGATGCCGCTGATCTTCTGCAGTCCTTTTTCAATCGTGGCGGCACAAGAAGGACAGTCCATGCCTTTTACCTCGAATTTCACCACGTGTAACCCTTCAGACTTTCCAACATCCCCACTTGAGCTACAACAAGAAACCTCTTCTTGTTCATTTCCACAACAATGGTCTTGATTCGCTTCATTTCTCTTTGTATCACTAGAACAACAAGTGGCGTTTGCCTCCGTTTCTTCCTTAACGCTGGAACTGGAACAACAATTTACTTCCGGCTCCTGTTCTTCTTCAGCATTGGAACAACAAGACACTTCTTCATCTTTCAAAACCTCTTCCGAACTTGAACAGCAGCTCGCTTTTTTCTCCTCACTCATCCCTCTCACCTCTGTTTCTCTCTATACTTCATTCGAGTGTTGAATCGCAATAGAAACCAACTGGTGTACGTACTCGTCAGCCAAAGAATAGAAAACGAGTTTCCCTTCCTTACGGTATTTGGCTAATTTCATATTTCGCAGTAACCGGAGGTGATGAGAAGCGGTGGCAGTCGTTGAACCAATAATGTTCGCTACATCACAGACACAGAGCTCGTTTTCAAGTGTCAGGGCATACGCGATTTTCAAGCGTGTGGCATCGGAAAGGGCTTTGAAAATCAGCTCCACACCAAGGACTTCATCCATCTTGGGCTGGACTCTTTGTACAAGTTCTTCATCATAACAAAAGGTATCGCAGGTATCTTTGGGTATTTTTTTCAATACTTTTTCACTCAATCCATTCACCTTCATTCAAATAATTGTTTTAATGTTTAATCATAGTGTATGCCCCCTCACCAATTTTCGTCAACACTATTAATCAAATAATCATTTGAATGTAAAAAGACCTGTTATCCAACATGCTCGAGTTTGAAGCACTTAGACAACAGATCTGATCAAATACTCTATTTTCTTATTTTCTTTTCAACCCTTTGCCCAACTGGTCACGATCTGGAGCCGCAGGAGGCTCTTCCAGCCATTTATTCTTGATCATAATTTCCGCTCCATCCTGCGCATACTGGCCGACTTCTGCAGATAACCGTTCATAATTCAAAGTGAGGTCGCTCCTCTGGCTGGCAGCGGCTGCCGTAGCGTAATTCCCGAACCCTGCAGAGTTAAGAAGGCTCACTTGGAACATCATCAATTTATCAGAAAAAACAGGTGTCGTACTATCTGTAATCGCATGATTTGGAGAAATCGGGGACGGAATATCGTCTTTCATTAACGTCTTCGAAAGAATATCGATATGTTTTTTAGATATTTCTTTTCCGCGTTTCATGTATTGGCTGACCTGAGATTGCGACGACTGCATAAAGCTTGAAGTAAGCATAATTCCGATTTGGTTTGTTTCGATATTCAAACTTAAATGGGTAATCTCAATCGCGTTAAGGATCCGGTGATTTTTCAGTGGATTTATCCCTTTCAAGTATCCGACATCATTAACGAAAGAGAACTGTTTCGGATAGGGAATATAGGGCCTTTTAAAAAACAAACCCTTCTCTAACGCCGTTTCTGAAGCCGCTCGATATAAATTCTGCACCTGATGCAGGGCGTGCCCGTAAAAATCCTGGATATCCCTTCTTGAAGCCACAGCCAAATTACCCGTATGAACGACCATCCCAACCCGTCCCATGTGTAACATAAAGGTCAGTTTAAAAGTATCTGTATAAAGGTCAGGTGCTTGATTCCTTTGGGGTTTCTCCCTTCCTTTGGCGCGGGGGTGTTCCTCTTTGGGACAGTAAAAAAACCTTCTCTCAACAAAAGTTGAGAGAAGGTTTCCCGTTATCTGAACAAATCCAACAAGCGATCCCAGAAGCTTTTTTCCTCTTCTTTCTCTGGAGCCTCTTCTTGTTCTTCGTCCTTTTTAATGCTTTCTGTTTTAATGACAAACTGCACCGATCCGATCTTTTTATTCTTCTCTGAAACGAAGGAAGTTGGTTCGAAATCGGATTTATCGTATTCTTCAACCATTTGTTCAATCTCTGAGTCCATCTGTCCAGGTAAATCGCTGGTGTTAGCTGCTAATTGGGATGTGCCGTCATGAAGTTCTGCGGCTCCATTCTCGAGCTCAGCGGTTCCGTTCGTTAGACTTCCAATACCGCTGTGGATGTCTGCATAGGAACCTGCCAGCCGGTCAACACCACTTGTGTATTCCTTGAGTCCAGAATGAAACTCCCCATACTTGGATGAAAGAGACTGCAAGCCTTCTTGCAACTGTTTGACAGATTCGCCGATATCCATATTTTCCATGCTGCTACCGATTTGGTCTGCCATCGTATTTAGGTTTGTACTCATTTCATTCAATGAGCCGGCACTCTGTTCCAATGCCGGTCCGACCGCCTGATACGCTTCTTTCACATTGGCATACGTTCCTTTAGCCGTCTGAGCGGCCTCGTATGTTTCTACCAGCTTGTTAACGACTTCCGGGTTGGCCCCACTTTCATGTAAGGCCTGGATTTCCTGTTCCGTAATCTCATACTGAGGGATGGCCTCGATCGACTGACTCAATGCCTGATGAGCCTGACCATACTGTTCCTTCAAGTTTGTCAGGCCTTTTTCGACTTCACTCAGACCTCCAGCCAGTTGGCTCAGCCCCTCTTCCATATTGGCAAAATCGCTCACGTTCACTTCGCCAGATCCTGAAGCGACAGCCTCGTTCATCTGTTGCAGCGCATTTTTGATCGAAGCTGATCCTTCAACAAGCTCTGACGAACCATTACTCAACCCCTGGATGCCGTTATTGTATTGTTCTGATCCATCATAAAGGCTTGCTGCGCCATCATTCAGTTCAGCGATTCCATTTTTGAGTTCTCCGACACCATTGTTAATTTCGGCGGTGGCATTCGTTAACGAGCCCATGTCGTTCTTCATCCCTCCGATATCCGGCGCGTCAATGGACATAGAGGATGGAATAGCAGCAAATTCAATGCTTTCCATCTCCAAATCGGTGACGTCCGCGGTCAGAGTGAAGCTCCCTTCTTTTTCAGGCATGACGGTAAAGGTTACTTGCCTGTCCTTTCCGGCGTTCGCCACCGTACCTTCAGGAGCCTGAATGTTTTCGTAAATCATAGAGTCCAGCTTCATCGTGATCTGCATCAAGTAGTTATTGAAGAAGCTCTCATCGGCCCCTTCGTTTTTTATTGTATCAATGCTCACTTTGAGCTTGCCGTCTTTTCCGACCAGCTCTTCAGGTTTCATGGCTTCTCCATCTAATTGATAAGAAACATTGATATTCCAAGGCAGGGGCTTGCCTTCCAAATTCCCTTGATAGTAATACTCCTCTTCTTTTGCAGTCAACTCAATTTTTTCATTCTGCTGCTCTATTTCTGTCACATCTGTTAGATTTTGAACACTCGTATAAGGTCCATAATCAACGATTTCACCAGGCTCGTCGATTGTAAAATTGTTAACGACGTACATTTCTTCTTGATCCCCGGTAGCATCGAGCGTGGTGTACACGACTTCATGCTTTTTCGAGTAGGAGCCTTTCGTTGCCGGCTCTGTTTTCCCATTTTCTTCTGCCGACACAGGAACCGTCGTCAAGACGAGAAGAAATGCTGTGAACATAGCTGTCGCACGTTTAAATCTCATCCTCACTTCTCCTCCTTATAAAAGTTAGCTTTCCAAGTCGTTCTTTTAATCACACGGTCAAAGATGACAAGCAGGGCCGGAAGCACAAACACAACCATAAGGAAAGCAAGCAGAGCTCCCCGTCCTAACAACAGTCCGATGGAGGATACAATCGGATTAGAGGATGTAATCCATAAAATGAATCCGACACTCGACAAAATGGCCGCTGATACGAAAATCGCAAAAATTTTATCATCAATCGTCTTCTTGATAGCCTTCAGGGCAGGCATTTCTTTTCTCAAATGATTATAGTTTTCCGTAAACAAAATCGCGTAGTCCACCGTAGCCGCCAGCTGGATGGTACTGATTAAGAGATAGCCGACATAAACAAGCGATGTATCCATAAAGTACGGGAACGATAAGTTGATCCATACAGATGCCTGAATCGTCACAAGCAGGACGACAGGGATGGAAATTGAACGGAACGTGAGTAACAGCACGAGGGCCACGGTCACAACCGTCAGAATATTGACGAGCCTGTTATCCTCCTGGACGATATTTTTCATATCATACAGGGTGACACTTTCACCGAGCATGTGCGTTTCTTCATAATAATTGTCGGTGGTTTCTTTAATTTTCTCTATGAGAGAAAAAGCCTCATCCCCTTCGGCATCCGTTTCGGTGTAAAGAGTGATCCGTGCATAGTTTTCCGAATAAAAGGATTCAGTGATCGACTCCTCCAAATAAGCGGGTGGAATCGCCGGGCTGACCATGTTGACGTAGGAAATGACGCTGGAGACAAGCGGAAGGCTTTCCAACTCCCGTACAAGCTCCTCCTCCTTGGCCCGGTCGCCTTCAGGTACGAGCAGAACCATCGGCATGTTCTTCCCGAACTCCTTCTGAATCGCTCTCGCATCCTGCCCTGCCCTTGTGTTTTCAGGGTGTTCGCCCGTTCCATATATGAAAGAAGTTTCACTTTGCGCCAAAAAGGCAGGAACGATAATCAAGATGACGAAAATCAAACTAGGAATACGGAATTTCATGACACGTTTTCCGATTCCTTTAAAATCCGGAACGAACGGACGGTGCTGTGTGCGATCAATCCAGTGATAGAACATCAGCGTCAACGCTGGAAGGAAAATCATGACACTGAGGAAGCTCAGCAGAATTCCTTTAAGTAAGTTGAGACCTAAATCTGCCCCGATGCCGAAATCCATGAACGTGAGAGCCGTAAACCCGAAGAAGGTCGTCGATGCACTGGCGATGATCGCAGGGAACGACCGTTTCATCGCAAGGAGCATCGCTTCCTTAGGGTCGGATACTTCTTTTCGATAATCAGAAAAGCTATGCAGCAGGAAGATCGCATAGTCGAGCGACACCGCGAGCTGTAAAATGGGGGCGACCGATTGGGTGACAAAGGATACTTCTCCAATGAAGATATTCGTCCCCAAATTGATCAGGACAGAAACTCCGATCGCCGTCAAAAAAAAGACCGGTTCCACCCATGATGTCGTGGACAAAACTAAAATGAGGATGATGATCGGAACAAGTAAAGCCGCCGCATACATCGACTCACTCCCCGCCATCTTCTGAGAGACCGCCGTGTTGACCGCTTCGCCTGCGACCGCATTTTCTTCACCGATCAAATCATAAATGGCATCGGTCGCTTCCACTTCATAACCTTCCTCAATCGTTACAGAAAAAAGGGCCGAACGCTCCTGGTAATACGTTTCGACGGTGTTTGAGTCCGCCATCTCGAGCGGTACTTTCAAATCGATGACATCATCAAGCCACATCACATTGGTGACACCCTCGATCGAATCAAGGTCTTCTTTATAACTTAATGCCTCAGTAACAGAGATGTCCTGGATCATGACCCGGGTATTTTCCACCGGCTCATCAAACTCTTCCTCCATCAACTCCATCGCCTGCATGGATGGAGAGTTTTTCGGCAGGTAATCGACCATGTTGTAATTGACCGATACCCCGAACTGCGCCACCGTACTGAGAATGGTTAAAATCATAAAAATGATGACAATGCTTTTCTTATGTTTAATTATTCTTGATGCCCAGCCAATAAGGCCTCACCTCTCTTGCAAATGACATTCATACATTCTATCATTTTATTAACACCGTGTTGGATATTCAACAAACAGTTTCTTAACTAGCGTCAGTTTCCCAACACAACTTTATTTTGTGTTGGATTGTCACATAAATGTAACAAAAAGGGGCCAGAACTATGAACGAAAAACTCGACCGCAGAAAAAAATATACAAGGAAAGTACTAAAGGAAAGTTTAATCAGCCTTCTTGCAGAAAAGCCGATTTCCGACATTACTGTAAAAGAATTGTGTGCTCTTGCTGATATTAACCGCTCAACCTTCTACACCCATTACTCCGACCATTACGACCTGCTCAGCAAAATCGAAGAAGAAATCACAGAAGATATGAACCGCTACCTGCACAGCTATAACTACGAACATGAAGAAGAATCCATTCAAATGACAGAAAAAATATTAGAATATGTCATTGAAAACAAACTCATGTTCCAGACCTTGCTCAATAAAGAAGCTGCTCCGACTTTTGAAAAACGAATGATGGACTTGACGCGGGGGTTCATGAGGAACAATTGGATGGACGAACATATGCCAAATAAGCATGAATCTGAGTACTTAAGCTCCTTCGTCATCAGTGGAGCAATCCATGTCATCAAAGATTGGATTGAAAAAGATATGGATCAGTCGCCGAGGGAGATGGCGGTCATGATCAATCACTTCATTAATTATGGTTTTTCTTATCTAAATTGACGCAGGGGCGTACGCTACTTCAGGACTTCATGGAATAGAATGTTCAAAAATAGACTTCCAGAAAACAAAATTCCACTCCCATTGAGGTCCCTCCCTCCTATTCTAGCTTCTATACTTTTATTCATTTAGATAACAATTTGAATAATGGTTGACTTTTATTGGTTCCATCTATATATTTTGCATTAAGGAAACTTTTTTAAGTGATCTTCAATTTTTGTCAACTTTCTTTGGTATCCCCCATATAGTAAAAGGACTATTTTTTTACCCAAAAAGTTGCACTAAGGAAAATTTAATGACTCATACAAATTTTTGTGATAATACGACAAAACTATGAGTATATCTAAACCTTAAAAGTAAGGAATGATGATATTCAGGTCAAAGGAGGAGAAAAGATGGCGAATGCTGCCCTATCCATAAAGAACCTGCACGTTTCGTACTATGGGAATGAAGCGGTGAAAGAAGTCAGCTTAACCGTGAACCCGGGAAATCTCGTCGGAATTATCGGTCCAAACGGTGCCGGTAAATCCACATTTTTAAAAGCCCTGCTGAACTTGATCCCACGGGATAAAGGAGAAATCAAACTTCTAGGAAAAACGGTGAAAGAAGTACGGAAGAAAATCGCTTATGTCCCTCAACGGAATGATATCGATTGGGATTTCCCGATCACCGTCCTTGATGCCGTACTGATCGGCACCTATCCCAATTTAAAATTATTCAAGCGCCCGAAAAAGAAAGACAAAGAGTGGGCCATGGAATGTCTCCGCAGGGTCGGTATGGAAGATTTCAGTAAAAGACAAATCGGCGAATTATCCGGCGGTCAACAGCAGCGCGTCTTCTTAGCCAGGGCGCTTGCACAAAAAGCCGAGTTGTTTTTCCTTGATGAACCGTTTGTAGGTGTGGACGTATCGAGTGAAGAAACAATTGTACGCATCTTAAAAGAATTGTGCTCTCAGGGAAAGACAGTCATTGTCGTCCATCACGACTTGAGCAAAGCCAATGATTATTTCAACCAGCTCATTCTTTTAAACAAAGAATTGATTGGTTTCGGCTCCGTCCAGGAAGTCTTCCAGACAGAAATCATCGAAAAAGCCTACCAAGGACAGTTTGCTTTCATGAAAGAGATAGGAGTGTAAGTCATGGCTTTTATTGAAGCGGTTATGCAATATGGATTTTTACAAAAGGCGTTATTAACGTCGATCATGGTTGGAATCATTTGTGGAGTGGTCGGTTGTTTCATCATTCTCAGAGGAATGGCCCTCATGGGAGACGCCATCTCTCATGCGGTCTTACCCGGCGTCGCCATTTCTTATATGTTCGGAATCAATTTCTTTTTTGGCGCTGTTTTCAGTGGTGTCCTCACAGCGATTGCCATCGGATTCGTCACTCAGAACAGCCGGATTAAACACGACACATCCATCGGCATCATGTTCACAGCGGCCTTCGCTGGAGGAATTATCATCATTACGATGTTAAAAAGCAGCACGGATCTCTATCATATTCTGTTTGGGAATGTTCTCGCGGTCAGAGCCTCTGATATGTGGATTACGCTCGGGATCGGAATCGTCATTTTAGCCTCTGTGTACCTTTTTTATAAGGAGCTCCTGGTCACCTCTTTCGATGAAACGATGGGAGCGGCTTACGGGTTGCCCGTAAGACTCATTCATTATTTCCTGATGACCCTGCTTACGATGGGGACTGTCGCTTCTTTACAAACCGTAGGAATTGTTCTGGTTGTGGCGATGCTGATCACCCCGGCAGCGGCTGCTTACCTTTTGACCGATCGTTTGTGGGTGATGATTTTTCTTGCTTCTGCCATCGGTGTTCTTTCATCTGTTATCGGTCTCTACTTCAGCTTCACCTATAACCTGGCTTCAGGTGCGACAATCGTCATGGCAGCAACAGCAATCTTTATCCTTACCTTCCTGTTCTCACCTAAGCACGGATGGTTATGGAGAATGTTGAAAGTCAGAAAGAAAAAAGCATCCCTTGTCTAAATAGAAAACTTTCATATATAAAAAGGAGGAATTTTCATGATGAAGAAAAAGTTTTTATTGTTAGCAGCCACCCTTTTCAGCCTGCTCATGCTAGCTGCTTGTGGTGGAGAAGAAGCGAACGGAAACACGAAGCAAGAGGATGGGAAAGTTCAAGTCGTAACGACGTACTCGATTGTGTATGACATTGTAAAAAACGTCGGCGGTGATCTGGTCGACATTCACAGCTTAGCCCCTATTGGCTCAAACCCCCACGAGTATGATCCGCTGCCGGAAGACGTAAAAAAGACTACGGATGCGGATGCTGTGTTCTACAATGGCTTAAACCTTGAAGCAGGGAACGCCTGGTTCAACAAATTGATGGAAACCGCAGGAAAAGACGACGAAGATGCCCCCGTATTCCTAATGAGTGATGGGGTTGAAGCGATGTACTTAACGTCAGAAGGGAACGAAGGTGAAGAAGACCCTCACGCATGGCTGGATATTCGGAATGGAATCAAATATGCCGAAAATGCAAGAGATGGCCTCATCAAAATTGATCCTGAAAACAAAGAGGTTTACGAAGAGAATGCGGAGGAATACATCGCCGAACTGCAAGCGTTGCATGACAAGGCTGTTAAACAATTCAACGAAATCCCTGAAGAAGAACGTGTACTTGTGACAAGTGAAGGAGCCTTCAAGTACTTCAGTGATGCCTATGGGTTCCAAGCGGAATACATTTGGGAGATCAACCAGGAAAATCAAGGAACTCCAGAACAAATTACGAGGATTGTAGATATCATCAATGAAAAACAAATCACAGGGTTGTTCTTAGAGACGAGTATCGATGCGCGCAGCATGGAAGCCGTCTCGGAAGAAACCGATGTTCCCATCATGGGCGATGTTTTCACTGATTCTTTAGCTGAACCAGGTGAAGAAGGCGATACGTACATTTCCATGATGGAGTCTAATATTAATACCATTAAAGAAGGATTGAGCAAATAACTCAAAAGCTGCCAGCAACTGTTTCAAGTTGGCAGCTTTTTTCACGTTTTTTTCTTTTGCTATTATTTTTCATACATATATGGATTTTATTGGAATAACCTGGTATAGTTAAACTACCTTGCATTGCAAGTTATTTTTACCCCACTACCTTGTTATGCAATATAGGTTCGAAAGTGGTGAAACTTTGTCTTCTAGTCAAATATTAAAAGGTATTTTAGAAGGTTGTCTACTCTCCATCATCGCTAAAGGTGAAACCTACGGCTACGAAATGATTGAAAAACTCGACCATTATGGATTCACGATGGTGAAAGAAGGAAGCATCTATCCCCTGCTTTTACGAATGAAAAAACAAGGTCTTGTCGAGACAAGTCAAAAACAACTCCCTTCCGGTGGTCCGAAGCGAAAGTATTACACGATTACAGAAAGAGGACGTGAAGAACTGGAAGCATTCAAATTACATTGGGATGCCATCTCCAGCAGTGTTGCCGAATTAATGAAGGAGGAGTTCCATGGAAACATTGACAAAAAAGAGTGAAAAGTTCCTGGAAAGTCTGCATCTGTACCTGATATCAAGTGGGAAAAAGGAAGCCGAAGCCTATGAGATTGTTGAAGAACTTCGCGATCATTTAACAGAGGCGGAAAAGGAAGGCAAGGATGTAAATGACATCATCGGTCAGTCCCCAAAAGAATATATTGAGCAAGTATCTAAGGAAATGCCATTTGATTTTCGTACGCTCATCAGTGCCTTTACCGTCTTTCTTTTCGGCACCCTTTCCTACCTTTTATTAGGGGATATCATTAATGGAGGCGCACAATTGTCATTGATCCAAATCATCGGCTATCCTGTTCTTATGATTGTGTACCTTCTCTCTCTTACTGCGCTCTTACGCTATACGGCCCTACACCAATTTGATAAAACAAAAGAGTATGTGATGATCGGCATTTTCGGCTTTCTGAAAATTTCACTTTTCATCAGCGTCATTACTCTTGATCAAGCGATTGACTCTCCAATTATTGTGCTGTCACCACTGGGCAATGTAATTGCTGCCTTATTGACCATCAGCTTCTTTATCGGAGCATCCCTCTGGGCAAAAACATGGGTGATGATCATCATTGCTTTGATACTGGTAACGCCTGAAATTCTTGTTCAGATCCTCCAATTAAACGAAGAAGCAAGCCTTATTACGAAAAGCACCTTAATCTTCGGTGCGCTGTTTGTTTACTTTTGGACGATCAATCGGCGTGAAAATGCAAGTAAAGCTTTCTCCTCCTAATGAAAAATGAGCCTCCACATGTGGAAACATACAGAGGCTCACCTTCTATTCCTGCTTTCTTGCTTCTCTTTCCTCCGAAACTTGTACGACTGGTTCATCCCACGGATGGTTCGGATAAATCCCTTCCTCAATCACCCTTCTTAATAAGGATTCATCCCTTGGAATAGAAAATTCAATCCGAAGCGAAGTGAGAGTCGTTTTTTCTCCGGACTCCCCCTCTGTAGGAACAGCTTCTTCCCCGGGTACAAACTGCTCCACTCCATCCTTCGACTGCCACATCACGTTTTTGTAATTTCCTACTCTCAAGTCATCAATGCTTAGTACTCCCTGTACCACTGCATCCACATATTCTGGAACAACAAAGGTTTTAACACGGTATATATCCACCAATTTCATTGAACCCAACCTCCTCCATACTTCTTTAAGAGTAGTATCTTCCAGGGTGAAGAACTTACCCTATCCTCGGTTACTGAATGGAACTTTTCCTATTCTTAACCGTATAGAAAAGTATAACGTAAAAAGGAGATCATCAAATGACAACTTTACGCAGGATGTCCGAAGAAGAGTTTGTGCAATACAATGATTTTTCAATTGTTGCCTTTGCGAAGGAAAAGGTGGCTGCGGGAAATTGGACAGAAGAAGAAGCGCTTGAAAAAGCCAAAACCACCCATGCAGAATTGCTCCCTGAAGGAAGACATACAGAGGATCATTTTCTTTATACCATCCTGAATGAAAAGGGTGAAAATGTAGGGTCCTTGTGGATTTGTAAACAGTCCCCTGACAAAGCCTTTATCTATGACATTCGAGTTTCAGATGACTATCAAGGTCAAGGACATGGAAAGAAAGCGATGATCCTGGCAGAAGAGGAAGCCAGAAAAATCGGGGTGCAAAGAATAGGCCTTCACGTATTTGGCCATAACACGGTCGCAAGAAAATTGTACGAGAACCTATCTTACCAAACGACAAATGTAGTAATGGAAAAAGACCTCCCTGCCAAAAACGAAGAATATACAAAAAAGAACCCTTGATTAAAGGGTTCTTTTATTACTATTTTGCATTCTCGTCAGGTTGATGGACGCCGAATATATTGCCTTCAGTATCTAAATAATATCCCTGCCAGGCCATTCCAGGCAGGGCGTATTTAGGCAAAGCGACCTTGCCGCCGTGTTCCAGGATTTTAGCTTCAACCGTATCGTAGTCTCCCACTCCTATTGTACAAGCATAGCCATTCAACGCCTGGTTCAATTCTGGTGGTGCACTTTTCCGCTGCATTAAAGCTCCGTTGATCCCAGGCTCATCTTCTCCCCCTGTCACTACGCCGAAATAAGGCATTCCCGCGTACTCACTCCAGTCTTCGAATTGCCAATCAAAGACCTCACTGTAAAAACTCTTAGCTCGTTCCATGTCATCGACATGAATTTCAAAATGCACGACTCTCCCCATCATTTCCACCTGCTTTGCTTAGATTTTGATCCTCACTAGAAATTGCTCTACGCTTACATATTCGCCTAACCATGACCTACTCCTTCTTATTTTTCTAAGAACGTTATTCAATTAACTGGCAGGATTCTTGAAAACTCAGCTTCGAGATGTTTTTTGAGCGGATGGGGGCTGCGGGGAATAGCTCGCTTTCCGCGGGAGCGCGTTGAGCCTCCTCGAACTCCGTTCTGCGGGGTCTCACCTAGCACTCTTTTCCCGCAGGAGTCTCCCCATTCCCCTCCGCCCCTTTACCATGTGAGTGACTCGAAACCACTTCCCGGAAACGCTGCTTGTATGCTTAAGAGAAGTTGATAATTTAAAAACTCTCCCCAGTGGTCATTCCGAGCGTGAAAGCTTGATTTAGAGCGCTTTATGCCTGGTCCTGAGTTGGAGTGGGAAACGTCCCACTTTGGTATAGGGGTTCGTTTCTCACATGCATCGAATGGGGTGGTTGGGAAGCTGCGAGACTCCCGTGGGAGAAGGAGATAGGCGAGATCCCGCAGGACGCAGGCCGAGGAAGCTCGGCGCTCCCCCACAGGAAAGCGAGTGGCTTCCCAACCACCCCTGACGCCCAACACGGCAACAAACCCCGAAAACATCTCGAAACTGAGTCTTCCAGTATAGGGAGCTTATATGTAAGAGGAATAGTTTTGTTTAAAATAAAAAAGCTTGCAGAGAAACAGGACGTTCCTCTGCAAGCTGGTGATTTATTTCTTATCTTTTGAAGAATCCTTTTCTTCAATCATTTCAATCTCATCAAGGTAACGAAGTAAATCTCCGTACACGACGGAATCAGATAAGGCAAGCTCTTCTTCTGCCTGCTTGAAACCTGGCGCACAGGCCTCTCCTTCTACGGGTTCCCCTGATTCTCTGTCATAACAGTTTCCATTCACACCGACATACTTTTCATTGGCGAAGTTTCCATCTCGTGTGATCATCATTTCTCGACGATCTTTACTGAAGAGGTCCTGTCCGAATTGAACAGGGTTTTCATCTTCAACGCCTAGAAGGTTCATAAGCGTCGGGCGTAAATCGACCTGCCCACCAACGGTGTCGTTTTCCTGCGGCTCAATGCCTTCTCCTAGAACAAGGAGTGGCACACGCTGAAGTTGGAACTGTTCGTATTCATTGATGTCTTTATCGAGATACTCTCCCATCGCTTGCTTGTGGTTTTCGGAAATACCGAAGTGGTCCCCATAGATGACGAGAATTGTATCATCATAAAGATCAGATTTTTTGAATTCCTCGACGAACTGTTTCAATGCTTCGTCCTGATAGCGAATCGTCTGGAAGTAACGGTTCAAGGTTTCACTGGACGTATTTCCTTCTTCGATGAATTTCTTATCTTCAGGCAATGTGAACGGATGGTGGTTCGTCAGCGTGATCATTTTATTGTAGAAAGGCTGCTCCATCTGTTCCATTTTATCCAATGAGTCACTGAAGAAATACTCATCCAGGTAGCCCCAACCATAAGACTTCTCTTCGGTCACATTGTAATCTTTTTTAGAATAGTACTCATCATAACCGAGAGAATCATACATGACGTTACGGTTCCAGAATGTTTCATCATTGGCGTGCATCGTTGAGGAGAAGTATCCTTTTTCACCCAGCACTTCAGGAGTCGCTTGATATTCGTTTCCTGAATGGGTAAAGAAGGCCGCCCCACGGTTCAGTCCATACAATGAATTATCAAGTAAGAATTCAGAGTCGGACGTACGCCCTTGTTTGACTTGATGGTAGAAATTGCTGAAGTAAGCCCCTTCTTCTTTCAGATCATTAAAATAAGGAGTCAACTCTTTCCCGTTCACCGTATTATCGACAACAAAGGTCTGCGTACTCTCAAGAGACAAAGCAATAACGTTTTTCCCTTCCGCCACGCCTGTCATCTTACTGTTCGGTTCTGTTTTTTGTTCATTAATATAGTTCAAGACAGGTGACAATTCATTACTATCGGCAAACGTCTTTTTCGCCTCTGTCTGACCTTGCAAGACGATATCATATGCGTGGAAGTTGAGAACACCGATATATTTCACGAGCATGTTGCGGTCAAAGGCACGCTCCAACAGTTCCGTACGTTCCGTCGTCGCCCAGCCTAAGTTCACGAGGAACAGAGGAATCGCGATGACAGCCAAAATCAAGCCTTCTTTTCGTTTCGGCATAAAGCTTTGGAAGCGTTCCGGTTTTAAATAGAATAGTAGAAACGCAGCAATCAATACATCGACGAACAAGAAAATGTCTGTCACAGATAGAATTTTAGTGATACTTCCACCCATACCAGCCAAGTTCGCGGCTTGCCCTAACATCGGAATCGTCAGGAAGTCACTGTATTCCCTGTAGAACAGAACGTTTACATATAATAGAAGGGATCCGAATATATACGTGGCCAACATCCCTTTTCGACCTGCCAGCATAATCCCCACTCCGAATAAGAGGAAAATACTGCTCAATGGGTTAAAAGCTAAAATAGCCGCTTCATTGGCGTTTTCAATATCAAGCGTAAAAATACCGCCTTGAATGAAGTACATCTTCGCCCAGAAGATCGCCATTACTGCAGCGTAAATCATACTTTTCTTCTTAAACGCGGGGTCTTTCATTTTCATTTTTAATTTTGAAAACATGATCAAACCTCCGTTGATTTAACCTTTATCTAATTTTTTATCAGTCTTTCCATCATTAAGTCTCGTATACTATCATTTTTTCAAATGCGTGTAAATGACGACGAAACTTATCATAACACATGTTTGATAGAAATATCCCATTATCATAAAACTGTTAAACTCATTTAAAGAGATGACATAACCGTTACATAGAAGTTAAAAAACAGACAAAAAATCCCACCAACAGTTAAGAACTTCAGATGGGATTTCCTAATAAATTCTTATAAATGCATATACAATTATGAAGAAGCTTTCTTCATAATGCTTTCCTCTCCACTAACTAAAAAACTGTCTTACTTTTTCCAGAGTCTTTTCAAGGTAGGAAGATGATTCATGAAAAGCCACATGACCATCAGGACGGATGAAGAGGGTATGTCCTTTCTTCATGCCAAGCTTATTGCCCAGATGCCGGTGCACGTCGTAAATAACTGGAAGCTCATCACCATTTGTTCTCACCGTCCCACCTTTAGCAACGAGGAAAACCTTGATAAGTCCGGCATACGTTTCGTCGATCTTTTTGGAAAAATCATACGCTTCTTCAATCAATGACTTTTCCTGTGCATCTATATAGATGAAGCAGACATATCCATACGTCCGGATCAAAGGGTACATACTTTTATCGTTGGAACCATCAAATAATAAAAGATGATCAGGCACCCGCTCACCTGCTCGGATCGCTTCCTTAGAAAGAGAAGAGTCTTGTATGGATTTGTTTTTGGAGGTCTCTTCATATTCGTTGTAAATATTGGAAAAATGATTGGCAATCTTTTTTTGAACCCAGTCCTGCGTCAATGCTGCTTTTCCCGTCCAGTTCCGTATTTTCCCTTGGGCACCTTGAAGGTCGATGATTTTAAGCATGCGCGACGTTTCTTTCAGTACATCCAATCCGATCGGTGCTCGTTCGTGATCGTAGCTGTCAAGGAAAGAATCCTCTGCATGGCCTTTAAGAACGACATCCAGCTTCCAGACGATGTTGGCTGCATCCTGCAAACCAAGATTCATCCCCTGCCCACCAATCGGATTATGGATATGTGCTGCATCCCCAACGAAAAACACATGCCCCTTCTTGTAGTTGGGCACCTGCCGATGGGCGGTTCCAAAGTAAGAGAGCCATTTAGGATTTTCTACTTGGTAAGGCTCTGACAAAACCGTATTCAAACTTTCTTGCAAATCCTCCAAAGACAATTCATCTTTATGAGGCAGCTCTTGTTTGGCTCGATTCATTCCCACAACCCGGTAACTGCCGTCCTTATATGGAAAGAAAGCGACAGCTCCCCGGTCATTCAGGTGCATGTTAATATAAATTTCGTTTAGGGCAGGAACATCAACGTCCCCGAGGAAAAACGTGTACCCTTCATCTTCTCCTTCAAAAGGCACATTCAAATCCTGACGAACTTTACTATGAGCACCATCACATGCAAGAAGGTATTTGGTGACATATCTCTTAAGCTCTCCATTATGTTTCGCTGTGACATACGCCCCCTCGTCAGTTTCCATCACTTCCACCACTTCGTGTCCCCTGTTGACACTCCCTCCTAATGAGGAAAGATGGTCTTCTAATATACTTTCGGTCTCACTCTGAGGAATAATCAGTAGGTACGGATATTGACTATTGATATGATAGAGTTCCACCACAGAAGGATTTTCCCCTCCGAGATGCAGTTTAGAACCAGGTCCCGGATAGCCTTTTTTCAAAAATTCCTGATGAACGCCTAAGAGTTCAAATATTTCAAGCGTTCTCGCCTGGATGCCGAGAGCTTTTGAGAGCTCTGAAGGACTAGATCTCTGCTCCAGGCAGATAAAATCCATGTCCCGTTTTTGCAACTCATTGGCAGCCATCAGTCCAGCCGGCCCTGCTCCAATAATCAGAACATCGGTTTCAATGACAGAAGTCATCCCTTACTCCCCTTTCAATCTTATCTTCTGCACAACATGAAACAAAGAATGGCTTTACGATAAAAATAGATTCTCATTTACCTTACCCTTCTCCCTCTTACTCAACCATGTACAGACACATCCCGAAGCTGATTTGTGCACTGAAACTAGGGATCATTCCTGGTCCACTTTTTACACATAAAAAAGCAGCCTGCATGATATCAGGCTGCTTTTTTAACTCATCTATTTATTTTACAGGGAGTTGATCGCTTCTTTTACCGATTTCGTCCCACCTACAACCTGAAACTCTTTTCCAATCGTTGACTCATTCTCCAATGTAGACAGGATCACGCGAGCTACATCTTCTCGAGGAATTTCGCCTCTTTCGACGGTTTCAGCAGCCTCGACGTTCCCGCTTCCCTCATCATTGGTAAGCATACCAGGATGAATGATCGTATAATTTAAGTCCGTTCTTCTCAGCCAATCATCCGCATAGTGTTTCGCTACGACATAGGGAGCGAACGACGAAGGGGCCTCTTGAATCGCTTCACGTGTCGTATCAAAGGAACTAATCATGATGTAGCGGTCCACACCTTTTAGTTTTGCTGCTTCTATCGTTTTCACTGCGGCATCCAGGTCGATCAGAACGGTCTTATCCGGTCCTGTATTCGGTCCGGAACCAGCCGTGAATACGACTGCATCCACACCATTATAGGCTTCGGCTATTGTGTCGGTATCATCCTCAAGATCCACCAAGACCGTTTCTGCCCCGAGTTCCTTGAAGTAAGAAGCTTGTTCTTCCTTGCGGATCATAGCTTTGGCTTCCATCCCATCCGTTTCTTGAATAAACTTGACGAGATGTTTCCCTACTTGACCATTTGCACCTACAACGAGTACTTTCATTTTCTTCATCCTTTCTATGCCTCTCGATTAATTGATTCTTATTCCTACCTTAAATGTTACCCAAACCAAAAGAAAGAAAACCAACTTGCGCTTCGCAAACGGAATCTCCCCACTATTTTTCAGAAGCGCAACTAAGAGACTATTTTATCCAGAGAAAGGTTACAGATGGCGAGAACGGGTATGAGCTTACTAACGGAAATTAAAGGAGGATACTTATAATGGATAGAAGAATCATAGGCGGTGTTTTTTCAAAAGTCGGACATGCAGAAAAAGCGATTACGGATTTACAGCATCACGGATATGGGTCGAACGACATCTCTGTTTTTGCAAGAGACAAAAGCAAAGTGAACGTGCTTGAGGAAGAAATGGATACATCGGTCACATCCAATAAAGGCGGCCGAGGCAAGAATGCTGGAAAAGGAGCAGGACTCGGGGCCCTATCTGGAGGTGCCTTAGGCGGTATTGGTGGATTAATTGCAGGATTGGGACTTCTCGCCATTCCTGGAATCGGACAGATTGCTGCCGCAGGCCCCATTGCTGCCGCTCTTACGGGGGCAGGCGTAGGCGCTGGCGGTGGTGGAATCGTCGGTGCGCTTGTTGGAGCAGGCATGTCCGAGAAAGATGCCCATCAGTACGAGAACCATTTGAAAGATGGAAAAATTATTGTCATCGTTGAAGCGACTGAAAAATTACAAGACAAAGTTTACCGTACGTTCCTTTCCAATAAGACGGAAAACTCATCCATGTACCCGAATCATTATCAGAATCATGATCACTCTACTCGTCACGATTCCGTTTCAAGAGACCATGACCATCAAAGTAAAACAGATGTAGTGAAAGAAAAATCGTATGCCAGCCATTCATCTAAGGATTCTACACCTAACTCAAACGAAACGCGTTCGCGAACGGCCGAAAGACACCGTTCCACCAAACACACCTGACTCGCAGCTTAAGCATTCGTATAAAAAGATTTTCTCATTAGAAAGTTGAACCTTTTCCTTCTGTTCTTTCGTATAATCAAAAGAAGGAGGAGATCCGCATGTTCAAAAAATTATTAGCGAGTGTAGGCGTAGGCGCTGCCAAAGTGGATACACAATTAGAAAAAGACCAATTCATCCCAGGTGAAACCGTCCACGGAAAAGTGGTCATCCAGGGAGGAGACGTTGAACAATCCATCGACTCCATCCATATCTTTCTCATGACCGAAGCCATCCGTGAAGTGGATGATAAGAAAGTGAAAGAAAAAGTGGCATTACAAAAGTACCCGATCGCCGATCAAGAGACCATTAAGGAAGGCGAGACGAAAGAAATCCCATTCTCTATCCACCTTCCTTATCACGTCCCCGCTTCGCACGGGAGACTTCCGATTTGGTTCGAAACAGGCCTCGACATCCCGATGGCATTGGACCCGGAGGACCGCGATCCGATTAAAATCGCCCCCCATCCATACATCGACCAAGTGCTGCAAGCTTTAGAAAGCCATCTAGGTTTTCATTTAAGAAAAGTCGAAATGGAATACTCCAAGCGCTACGGATATGTACAGGAATTTGAATTCGCCCCTGGTGGAGAATACCGTTCCTATTTGGATGAACTGGAAGCCATTTTCTTCCTACATGAAGACCGCATCGATGTGATGCTTGAAGTCGATCGCCGGGCACGTGGACTCGGAGGATTGTTTGCCGAAGCTTTGGAAATGGACGAAAGCCGTGCAAAAGTGTCGTTCACTGATCGGGAGCTGAACGGTTCATTAGAGACAGTAGCCCGTAAGTTGCAGCAAACCATAGATCAATATAAAAAGTAAAAAAAGCGGATCCTCTCCATTCTTCGGTGAGGGTCCGCTTTTATAGTTTCATTGATCAAGACAGAGCAAGCCTTTAAGGCTGTTGCTTTTCAGGGTGGTATGTTTTTGTTCTAAGAATGAGGACCGTGAAGAAGACTCCGCCAAAGATGAAACCAGCTCTCAACAACGGATGGGATGTGATATAAAAAGCTGAAAACAGAAAGGAAAACCAGATCATGATGAGCAGCGAAACCTTCGCCCGAAATGGAATACCGCGGCCAGCTTTGTAATTTTTGATATAAGACCCGAACCACTTATTCGACATGAGCCAGTTATACAAACGATCCGAACTCCGTACGTAACAAGCTCCCGTCAAAAGTAAAAAGGGGGTCGTGGGAAGAAGTGGAAGCACGATTCCCAACACGCCCAGAACCAGGGATATGCTTCCAATTATAATGAGTAATACTCTTTTCACTTGCTTCATAGATAAACTCCTTAACGCATCGTTACTCCTTTAAACTCCCCTAAAATCCCCACTGGTCATGATTGCTCGGGCAGCAAAGGCTCTTTTCCTTCTTTTCAGCTTACTCTACATTCTGCTCGTTGTTCAACCAATTAAATTCCATTACTGCTATTGATAACGTTTAGAAATAAATGCAGCAGGGAATTTGATACTTGCTTGTCACCGCTTATTACACAGAATAATTCTTTAAAAAGTAAGTACATAAGGAGGACCTGAACATGGTCGTATCTGGAAAGATTCATTATAAACATCACCAGATTGATTTTGAAGTAAGGATGAACCATGAGGACATAACAGAAGGCGAAATTGCCTCTGAAGAAGCAAAGCACGAACTTATCCATGCCATCAACCGCAAATTCCGAGTCAAATATCCACTCTCAAGTACCATCGACCCCGTTCATGTGCGTACGTTTTAGTCCATCTCTTTCAATGATTCTGAAAAAAGAGGTCAACCAGCGAATGGTTTGACCTCTTTTTTTAACCCCTATATTTGATCGTTAAACCTTTTAAGAAGTTTCTGGCGTATTGATCACCGAACTGTCTATAATTTTTGTGACCTTCTTTTCTCAATAAGCCACTCAATTCCCCTTTAGTGATCTTCACGTCCGCTGCATTCAAAATATCAATGACATCCTCGTTCGTCAGCTTCAGTGCGATTTTCACTTTTTTCAACATGACATTATTTACACTGGAATAATTCTTGATCGAACGATCGGGTTTATTCGGTTGACCAGGCTTAGACGGCTGAGGCCCTCGCTTGAATGTAATGAATCCATTCAAGAAGGACTCCAGCATGCTGTTCGTACATTTGATATGATCTTCGTCTTCATAGGCTTCATCGTCATACTCTTCATCTTCGCTGTCTGACTTTGTGAGAACCTTTTGAACTTCTTCCTTCGTCATATCGACTCCGCCCAGCTTGAAAATTTCAATCATATCTTGATCTTTGATATCGAGGGCGTAGCGTAATCGAATCAGTATATCATTATTATCCATATATAAACCTCCAAACTATAGCCTTCACACTACAGTAATTTCAGAAAAACTTTCAAGTCCTAATCATAACATGTTCTACTAAAAGTTAGTGTAACCGAACGGGATAAGTTCTAAGCGAATGATGGGTTAAATATCCACTGCTGGAGGTAAAAGAGTGGCTTCTAATGAAATGCATTGCAAGAAACATCCCTAACTTTCTTCTCTTCCATTAAAAGAGGGCCCTCCAATTTAATAGAAGAGCCTCCTTTGTTTACCTTAAAAATTCATCTAACCCTTACTCAATCTTATACACCCTTGCTTCAAACGGTTGTAAAAGAGAGGATTCGCAGGGGTCAGCGTAATTACATAAAAGCACTTGATTCGCTGCAAACTCATCCGACCAGTTAAAAAAGGCCCTTTCAGATGATAAATTAGCTAAAATCATGTACTTCCCTTCTTCACCCGAACGAATATAGCTGAAAATCTGATCATGTTCCTCTAAAAAAGGGGTATAGTCTCCATAAATAAGTACCTTTTCCTGCTTCCGTATTTGAATCATTTTTTTATAGTAATAGAAAATGGAATCGCGATTATTTTGCTCCGCAACAACGTTGATTTCTCTGAAATTCGGGTTCACTTTTAACCAAGGTTTCCCTGTAGTAAACCCAGCTGAATCCTCGGCGGACCATTGCATAGGGGTACGGGAATTATCCCTTCCCGTTCTCCATATGACGGGCATCACTTCCTCATGAGGTACTCCTCTCTCCGATTCCTTCTTATAAAAATTTCTGATGGCTACATCATCATAATCTTCTATGGAGGGGAACTGGACATTCGTCATCCCTATTTCCTGACCTTGATAAATGAAAGGGGTTCCTTGCATAAAGAAGTAAAGAGTAGCCAGACATTTACTTGATTCCACTCGATACAGACCATCGTCTCCGAGGATGGAAACGGTTCTTGGAAGGTCGTGATTTTCCAAAAACAAAGCATTCCATCCTTTCCCATTCAAAGAGGTTTGCCATTTAGTGAAGATTTCTTTTAATTCATGGATGTCCACCTTTTCCTTGCTTCTCTCCCAAAGTCCTACATGCTCGAACTGGAAGATCATATTGAACTTTCCATCTTTTTCACCAACCCACTGATCCGCTTCTTCTACGCTGACCCCATTTGCTTCTCCAACTGTCATGATGTCATAGTTAGAGAAAGTCTCCTTCACGAGTTCATCCAGGAAGGTTTGGATGCCTTCCCTATTTCGGTGACCCTCATGCGAAGGAACAAACGTGTGTCCTTCGATTTCAGGAAGATCAGGGTACCCAGGTACTTTCTTAATATGGGAAATGGCGTCAATTCGAAACCCGTCAATTCCCTTATCTAACCACCAGTTCACCATGTTGTACAACTCTTGGCGTACCTTTGGATTTTCCCAGTTCAAATCAGGTTGTTTTTTAGAAAACACATGCATGTAATATTCTTCTGTCTTCTCATCGTATTCCCAAATCGACCCTTCGAAAATTGATGCCCAGTTATTAGGTTCCTTCCCATCTTTACCGGGGTGCCATATATAGTAATCTCGATACGGATTCTGCTTGGAAGACTTGGACTCCTGAAACCACCTATGCTCATCCGAAGTATGGTTAACGACTAAATCCATAATCAACTTCATACCCCTGTTATGAACTTCTCCCAAAAGTTCGTCAAAGTTTTCCATTGTACCGAACTCATCCATAATTTTTTGATAATCACTAATATCATAGCCGTTATCATCATTCGGAGATTGATAGACAGGAGACAGCCAAATGACATCAATCCCAAGATCCTGCAAATAATCCAGCTTACTTAAAACCCCCATCAAATCTCCCGTTCCATCTCCATTCGCATCCATAAAGCTTCGTGGATACACTTGATAGACAACCGCTTCTTTCCACCATTGCTTCTCCATCATTCTCCCCCTAGATCTATTTCACAGCGCCTTCCGAAACACCGTTGATGATTTGTTTTTGTGCAAAAAAGTAAAAAATGATAACCGGAATGACCGCAATACTAAGTCCCGCCAACGCTAGATGCCACTGTTTGGTGTACTGCCCGAAGAAGTAGAACATCTTCAACGGAATCGTAGCATTCGCTTCTCCAAGGACAAGAGAAGGTAATAAATAATCATTCCAAATCCAAATCACATTCAAAATGGCGACTGTAACTGAAATCGGTTTCAGCAAAGGGAAAATCACATACCAGAACAACTGGAAACGATTCGCTCCATCAATAATCGCCGCTTCGTCCAACGCTTTCGGGATACCCGTTAAGGCTCCGTGGTACAAGAAGATGGACAAGCTGCATCCAAACCCGAGGTACATAAAAATAAGTCCGGACGCATTCAACATATTCACGGATCCAAACATGGAAATCAAAGGGATCATTACGGACTGGAAAGGAATTAACATAGCCGCTACGAATACAAAGAAAAATACACCACTCAACTTACTTTTGTTTCGATTCAACGCATAGGCAGCCATTGAAGAAAATAAAATGATGACTACTATACTCAACGTTGAAATGAGAATCGAATTGAACAATGATTTCAGGAAAGTAAGCTCCGCAAAAGCTTGAATGAAATTTTCGATGGTAAACGTTTCAGGCAGGCCTAGTACACCGCTGAAAATTTCTCTTTTCGTCTTGAATGCATTGACGATCATCAAATAAAAAGGAGCAAGCCAAATCAAACCAAGGACGATACCGAACACTTCCAGGCCTAATAAGTTCCGACGCTCTTTATTTCTCCCCATTTACATTTCCACCTCTCGTTTCTTGTTGTAAAATACTTGCGTTAATGCAATGACAGCTACAATCAAGAAGAAAATAACGGCTTTTGCTTGTGCATAGGCCATTTCATTATCAGAAAAAGCCGTTCTCACAATTTCCATCGCCACCATCTGCGTCGAATTGAAAGGCCCTCCATTCGTTAAAGAAAGATTTTGATCATAGATTTTGAAGCCCATCGATAAGGTTAAAAACATACTTACAGTGAAGGCTGGTGCCACCAAGGGAAAAGTGATATTTTTGAAACGCTGGACACTGCTCGCCCCATCGATCTTAGCCGCTTCAATCAACTCTTTTGGAATATTTTCTAAGTAGGCAATATAGATAATCATGATATAGCCCGCCATTTGCCAAGCGGTCAAAATAACAAGGCCCCAAAATCCTGTACTTGTCGTAGACAGCCAACCTTGTAAAGCTTCCGACCCTATTCTATTTCCGATATCAGAAAAGACATTAATAAAAATAAACTGCCAGATGAATCCTAAAATCAACCCACCAATCAAGTTCGGCATGAAGAAGATCGTCCGAAGCCAGTTATTGGAGCGAATGCTTCTCGTGACTAACAACGCCAGCCCTAACCCCATAACATTTAATAAGAGGACGGTGACGACCGCAAATTTGACTGTAAACCAAATGGAATTTAAGAATTCGGCCTCCTGAAATAACTGTACATAGTTTTGAAAGCCTACGAAAGAATTCGCTACAAGCCCATTCCAATCCGTAAAAGAGAAGATAAATCCGTAAACAAACGGAACGACAACGACTAGTAAAAGACTTAAAACTACAGGACTAAGAAACAACCAAAACCAAGGACTCCGATTACTCATATTTCCCCTCCTCATTTTTAAAAAAAGAGGCTAACATCACAGATAAGTAGCGAATGTTAGCCGTTCTTTAAATCACCTTCTATTGGTCCATTTTCGTCCACTGTTGCTTCGAATCTTCGACAAGCTCATCCCATGTCATTTCTCCGTCAATATATTTCTGAACGTTCGATCCGACATAATCGCCCCAAGTACCAGGGTATCCAAGAAAGACCCATCCAGACGTTTGATCTTCAGAAGCGTATTGGTAGATCTCTTTGGACAATGGGTCAGAGATTTGGTCTGTATTATACCCCTCATAAGCAGGGATGAATTTGAACTCATTGAGCACGTAGTCCTTCCCTACATCGGATGTGTACATCCAATCAAGAAAGTCTTTAGCTGCTTGAACCGTTTCATCATCACTATTGTTATTGACCGCCCAGTAGTTTGGAACACCTACAGGAAGCTTGCCTTCCTCTCCATCTACCGGGATAGGAAGAATCCCCATCCCTTCTTTCGCAAAATCAGAATCCATCTGTTCCACTGATGGGTAAATCCAATTCCCTTGTTGAATAATGGCTACTTCCTGAAGGGAGAAATATTGTTCGACTTGTTGAGAATAATCCAAGCTTAACGTTGGTTGAATCGAATAATCATTTTGTAAATCGATCATGCGCTTGAATTCTTCATTTCTCTCAAATTGAACATCTTCCGCTTGGTATGCGTCCATCACGCTATGGTTGAATTCCGGGGCAAGAAAGACATTAGACAAGTGATTTCCCGGTACCCACTTCTCTTTCCCAGGGAAAGCGAAGACCGCCTCGATCCCTAGCTCATCCTTCTGGCTGTCCAGGGTTTCCACAGCCTGTTCCAAATCTTCATAAGTTAGTATTTCAGAAGGATCGATGCCAGCCTCTTTAAACATTGCTTTGTTGTAAATCAACCCATATCCTTCTTGGTTAAAAGGAAGACCATGCAATTCCCCGTCTTTCGTGACCGGGTTCAATGTTCCTTCTAAAGCTATGTCAGCAAGTTCCGTGTCCGAGAGGTCCGCTAAATATTCTTCGTAATTGGCAGCCTCCGTTGGGCCTGCAATACTAAAAATTTCTGGTTCATCCCCTGATGCAAACTTCGTCTTCAGTGATCCAGCATAGTCAGACCCTCCGCCGACACTCGTAATTTTAATGTCGACCTCTGGGTTTTCTTCTTCGTACTTCTCGGCGAGTTCTTCAAACTGATCATTGAACTCGACTTTCCCTTGGAAAATTTCAATTGTTGTCGCATCTTCAGAGCTTTCAGAAGAGGAAGCTCCAAAAGAACAACCAGCTAAAACCCCAGCAAACAAGACGGACACCCACGCAACACCTTTCTTTTTCATACCATCCACTCCTTTATGATATCGGTTTCATATATAAGCAAAAAAATATTACGTGAATCTAAATAAAAAAACCAAAGGTAACCATTCGCCACATGTGATATCGGTTTCATAAACGACTAAAATAAACGACTGCATCCACCTATTTGCTAGATCTTGCTATGCGCATCTTTATTAATTCGTATTATACACATATATGATAACGGTTTCAACAGTCATTTTTAAATTTTTTATGTGGAAGACCTAACGACTAATTCCACGGAAAGTTCTTGGTGCTTTTGTTCTAAAGGATGATTTTTCAGTAAGCGCAACAGCATACCTACTGATTCTGTCCCCATTTCCTTAATCGGTTGTCGGATCGTTGTTAATGCTGGATCGATCATTTCAGCAATCGGTTGGTCATCAAAGCCGATGACAGCTAGATCCTCCGGGATTTTCATACCAAGAGCCTTCGCTTCCATAAGCACGCCCGCTGCGATTTCGTCACTCCCTGTGAAAATAGCATCAGGTCTCTCCCTCATCTCTGCTATTTGTTTCATGACATGTTTGCCGTCTTCAATTGTATGTTTATTGACGAAAACCCATCCGGTATTGACATTGATATTATAGTCGTTCAACGCCTTTTGAAACCCTACGTTCCGATCCTTATCCTTTCCATCCTCAACGAATAAGCCACCGGTACAATAAGCAATCTTTCTATACCCACGATCAAGCAAGTGCTTCGTCCCTAAATAGGCTGCTTCCGCTTGGTCTACGCGAACCACCGGTAAATCAGACCGGCTCTTATATTCATTACAAAAGAGGATAGGGCCATATTCTGTATAGGATTCAATAACTTCCCTGTCGTTTTCAATGGATGTCATGATTAAACCATCCACTTGTTTCGTCTTCAATAAGTTCAAGAAATATAATTCTTTATCTTTCTTCTCATCACTTTGAAACATGAGTACCTGGTAATTATTCTCATAAGCTACCTGCTCCATGGCATCAACTAAATAGGAGAAAAAAGGATTGACAATCCGCGGCACAATCACTCCAATAGTGTTGGTCAATTGTCCCCGCAGCCTTCTCGCTGAAGGATTTGGTTGATAACCAAGCTCCTCCATCGCCTTGTATACCAGCTCACGTTTTTCCTTGGATATATAAGGATGATTATTGATGACGCGAGAGACTGTCGCTTTCGATAATCCTGTCTTCTCGGCTACATCTGAAATCGTCGCCATATCATTCACTCCATCGTGTTTATGAAATCAGTTTCATGTTCATCATATCTCATTATTCTAACAGGTTCAATGTTCTATAACAAAGATGTTACCTACAAATGATTTGCCTTTGTTCCTCTCTTGCTCTATAGATCAGAAAAAAGACCGCAGGAAGCGGTCTTTTTTCTATACATCTATTGATTTGAGTGGGGGTAAAACATCACTTTAATGAAAGAACCTTTCTGATTAATCAGACTTTCGAAAGTAGACGGCCCTTCTTCCAAAGATAATCGATGGGAAATCAGCGGCTGAATGTTCAGCTGTCCTGTTCTCATATAGTGTAAAGTGGAACTCCATTCTTTCCCTGGAAAAGGGGCGGAGATGGCATTCCAGGACCCAATGACCTTCAATTCATTACGGACAATCCTTTCAAAATAAAACCTTTCCATATCAACGTTTGCATAAGGGATGCCCATGTATAGCACTTCGCCTCCTTTTTTGGGAAGCGCCAGCACTTGTTCTGAAGTAACAGGAGAGCCTGCACATTCGACAGCTAGATCAACACCCAACTGGTCTGTCACATCTAACACCCTCTCATGAGGAAGGACGTCTTTTGGGTTGATGAGCACATCTGCTCCGACTTTTGCTGCTATTTCAAGTTTTTGATCATCAATGTCTATGGCAATTACTTGTTCAGCTCCGAAAATCTTCGCCCATTGCACGGCTAGAAGTCCTATGCTTCCACATCCCATGATGGCCACTTTGGCTCCCGGCTGGACACTTGTACGGTAAAATCCGTGGGCGACTACTGATGACGGTTCCACCATGGCAGCTGTATCATAGTCCACATGATCAGGAAGGGAAAGGACATGGCTTGCAGGAAGGGTTACGAATTCAGCATATGCCCCTGGGTGACGCGCTCCAATGAGGGTCAACCTCTCACATTGGGCCAAATCCCCTTTCATACAACTGTGGCATTCTCCACAATAGAATGTCGGACAACCTGCTACACGGTCCCCAGGTTTGATACCTTCCACGTTGCCTCCCGTTTCGACAACCTCACCGGAAAACTCATGTCCGAAAGTCATCCCTTCTACATAAGGTCCCAATTTCTTATACCTTGAAACATCAGAACCGCAAACACCTACAGCTTTCACTTTAATGACGACTTCATCTTCTTTTCTCACAACTGGATTTGGTTTTTCTTCGTACCGAATATCTTGTGCTCCATAAAGGTTCAAGGTCTTCATATGTCTCACCTTTTTCTTCCTACATATTTTCCGTATCCTCCACGGGTTCGGAACCGGAGGATCTCTTATTCATGATTTTCAAACAGGCTCCACCTACAATAATAGAGTTGAAGATCATTTGGTTTTCAAAATAGACATCTCCGATAGACCGCATGGGCCCCAGCATAAATTCTAAGAATGCATCGACCATATACAACCCCTCTTTTCTTTACTCTTAATCGACAGGCGTCAATAGAACTTTGATTGCTTCCCCTTTTTTGATGGCCTGATACGCCTGTTCCCATTCCGTGATCGGAAATTCGTGGGTCACCATCGAGCGAGCGTTCACTCGACCGCTGTTCATCAGTTCTAAAGACGGCTCCCAATCCGATGATTTTTGACTTCGACTTCCTACAACCTGGATTTCTTTTTGGATGATCTTTTCTAAGTCAAACTCGATTTCCGGTTTAGCGAATATACCCACTTGTCCATACTGTCCTTTTTTCTTCAACAAATCCAACGCCAGACCAGCCGCTGGTATGGCTCCGGAACATTCGTATACGACATCTGCACCATAGCCATCTGTGAGCCCATGGACAAACTCCTGTAAATCACGCTTTTGAATATCGATGGCATAATCAATTCCCAGCTCTTCTGCCTTGCTCAACCGGATTTGGTCATGAGACAAGCCGGCAATGATCACGGTAGCTCCTCGACTTTTGGCTACCTGTGCCGTAAACAATCCTATGGGTCCCGGTCCAATGACGACCACCAGGTCTCCAGGATTGATGACTGTTTTTTCAACAGCATGATAGGTACAGGCAAGCGGCTCCGTCATTGCGCCCGAACGGTAATCGACTTGTGACGGAAGGTGGTGCACGCTTTCCTTCCTTGCAATCAAATATTTGGCGAACCCACCGTCCTGCTGGGTACCGAGACCTTTCCGATGGTTACACAGGTTGTAGTCCCCGCTTCTGCAATACTCACATTCTCCACATACATAAAAGGTCGTTTCAGACGTGACTCGATCCCCGATTTTAAATTCTGTAACGCCTTCTCCGACATCAACAACGACTCCTGAAAATTCATGTCCCAGTGTCACAGGGACCTTCACTTTATAGTGCCCTTCATACGTATGGATGTCGGATCCGCAGATGCCCGTGTATTTAACTTCGATTTTCACTTGGTCTTTTCCGACTTCTGGTACTGGTTTATCTTGTACGACTAAATGACCGTATCCAAGTTCTGTCTTAACAAGCGCTTTCAAAATTACCCCTCCCTTTAATTGAACAAACTAAAGACTTTAAAGATGATCCAGTTGACTAAATTTCCACCCTGGTCAATACTTGAAATCTTTGCAGACCCTTCCGGCATTTCAAAGTCAGCATTCACAGCCATTTCCGTGAATACAGGTGCCACGTCTGTAGCCATATAAAGAGATAAAGCCATCATCAATGTCCCTACAATGACGGAATGAACAATATTTCCTCGTGCAGCTCCAACGATGAAAGCGACTACAAATGGAATAGTGGCCAAGTCCCCGAACGGAAGCAAAGAGTTGCCTGGCAGAACGACGGCAAGAACAACCGTAACCGGTACAAGGATCAGAGCCGTAGAGATGACGGCAGGATGCCCAAGAGCAACGGCTGCATCAAGCCCGATATAAATTTCCCGATCGCCAAAACGTTTGGATAACCATTCACGTGCCGACTCCGAAACAGGCATTAATCCTTCCATAAGGATTTTGACCATTCGAGGCATGAGGACCATAACCGCTGCCATAGCCATTCCGATTTCAATGACCTCCCCGACACTGTAGCCTGCAAGAATTCCAATGGTCGCTCCTAAGAACAATCCGATGAAGATCGATTCTCCGAATATCCCAAACCGCTTCTGAATCGTCTCCGGATCCGCGTTCCAATTTTTCACCACCGGCACTTTATTTAGTAATTGCACTAAAAAGATACCAGGAGCATAAGAAATGGTACTTCCTGTGGCGATGGAAACACCCGGAAGGTCGAAGAATTTACTGACCATAGGTGCCGTCCAATCTGCGACTTTAAGACATACGATTTGGAAAAGGACCGCTGCAATCAAACCCTGAATAATACTTCCTGAAACCGCATATACCATGGCGGCCATAAAGGTATAGTGCCAGAAATTCCAAATATCTACGTTCATCGTTTTCGTTGTTTTCGTCAAAAGCATGATGACATTAACGATAAGGCCCAAAGGAATGATGAATGCGGCGACTACTGACGCCCACGCGATTGATGAGGAGGCCGGCCAGCCTACGTCAATGACATTCAATTCCACACCTAACCGATCCACCATGCCCTGCGCCGCTGGCCCTAAGTTATTGACCAGCAAATCTACGACTAAGAAAATCCCTACAAATGCCACTCCAATCGTTAAGCCAGATCGGAAAGCCTTTCCCGGTTTCTGTCCGAAAAGTAAACCTAATAAGAAAATGGCGACAGGCAGTATGACCGTTGCCCCTAAGTCTAAAAATCCTTGTACGATGTCGACGAAACCCTGCATGAAAAATCCTCCCTCTTTCTATCAGGTGACCAATCGTCCGTTTACTTCTTTAGTTCCTGTAGAATTTCTTTTTTTGTCTCTTCTGTTCCAATTCCAGTCAAAAAGGATCTCGCGTTAATCACAGGGAAACGATAATCCTTCTGAGTCATAGCTGTCGTCACCAGCAAGTCTGCTGTATCTTCATAACTGCCCACTTCTGCGATTTTGATTTGGACAAGATCGACGTCCAAGTTATTTTCTTTTGCCATATCTTCAATCGCTCCATTCACGACTGTAGATGTTGCGATTCCTGCTCCACATGCGACCAATACTTGTTTCTTTGTCATGATTATTTCTCTCCTTTTTTTAATAGATTCCTATTTTTGAAGCGCTGTCAAAATTTCTTTTTTCGTAGCATCTGTTCCGATTCCTGTTAGGAACGATCTCGCATTGATGACCGGAAACGAATATTCTTTCTGTGTCATAGCTGTCGTGACCAGTAAGTCTGCTGTATCTTCATAGCCACCGACTTCTGCAATTTTAATTTGGACAAGGTCGACATCCAGCTTGTTTTCTTTCGCCATTTCTTCAATTGCTCCATTTACGACTGTAGACGTCGCGATTCCTGCTCCACATGCGACCAATACTTGTTTCTTTGCCATGATTATTTCTCTCCTTCAAGTGCACCAAAGTCCAGCTTTTCTTCTAACAGACCTCTGATGCTCGATTTATTTTTTTCTTCAAGAATGGATAACAAAACCTCTTCATTTTGGAAAACGGTCATCAATTGCTGCAACAAAGATAACTGCGAATGGGCTTCATCCATAGCTAACAAAAATACGATTTGGACTGGAATCGTTTCCTTATCATCACCCATGACGCCGAACTCGACCGCTCTGTCCAACACTCCTATACTCACTGTCTTCCGGTGAACATGTTCCACATCCGTATGGGGAATAGCCACCGCTACACCTGAGGTTGGCAGCCCCGTCGCGTATTCTTCTTCCCTTTTGATAATTGCGGGAATGAAGCTCTCCTTGACTAAATCTAAATCCACTAGATTCTGACCCATTTTCTCTAATACTTCTTCTTTGGATTTCGCTTCTACGTTCAGTAGAATGACAGATTCATTAAAGTAAATATTGCTCATCTTATTCACCACTTATTTATAAGATATTGACTCCGTTCATTCACCGGAGTAACTCTGGATCAGTTCATGGATCTCTTTCGTTTCTTCCATTTGCATGAGTCGGTTCCGATCCAGATCTGAGCTTGCTAAGTTCATCAATTGCATCAATCCATGCATATGCTTTTTCTTATCTTCAGCTGCGATGACGACGATAACGTGTACCGTTTCATCCGGATTAAAGGAAACCCCTTCCTTCACCTTCAATAGACTCATCCCTGCTCTATTCACACCGTCTTCTGGAGCTGCATGGGGAATAGCAAAGTGAGGAGCGATAATGATATAAGGATCCCTCACCATCTGGTGGACCATCGTCTCCACGTACCTTTCTTCTACGTATCCCTTTTGTACGAGAGGTTCAGATGCGATTCTAAGAGCTTCTTCCCAAGAATCCACTGACCGTCTTACTGTAATGTGATCCATTTGGATGAAATCTTCTAAATGTAGGGATCTGCGCTCTAAGCTACGTTTGATGGATGACTCTTCATCACGATGAACATAAGAGTTGAGTTCTTCAATCAATGCTTTTTCATCATGGACTGTCGTGTGACTTTTAATAATATCCATGAGATGATCCACATGGATGTCATTCAGAATGTAGCCTTGCACATCCATCATGACCTGCTTTCTTAACCTCAAGCGGTCGTCCTGATTTAAAAATGCCTTGCAGACCATCACTTTTTCTTCACTTTCCAACATAGTTGTGGAGAATACATAATCGTAATCCAATTCATACTCCATGTATTCACGGACGGATAAAGAATCCAGAAAAACAAATTCCGGAAACAGTTCCGTCAATTGATTAAAGAGTAATCGTGATACCGAAACTCCTTGAGGGCAAACGACTATTGCTTTTACCTTTTTCTCAATACTTTCTCCTTGTCTCGTCATCCACCCTCCAATAAGCATTGTCACATAGGTGACTTCGTTATCTGGAATTTCTTCGTCAATATAAGCTTTCAGTGGAGAAATGGATCGCTTGACGAGATGATGGACTTCCTTGAGCTCTTCTGTAATGGAATCTTGGATGACTTGTGTTTCTGTAAGCCCGTATTTGATTCGGTAGTAAGCCGGGCGAATGTGTTGAAAAAGCTTTTCGACCAGCTGAGATCGATCTTGGAAGTTGATACAGGCACTTCTTTCGAAAAGCTGAAGCATTTGTTCTATGACTGGAATCAAGTCCCCCCTCGAACCTACATCGGACAGTTCTTCTGAACGATATACATTTGTCGTCAATAAATGAAGAGTCATGAATAACCGCTCTTCTTCAGGGATATCGATGGATTCAAAGATTTCCCCAATGACTTGATATTCGTTCGTACTCGATATATCTTCATGCTTCACAGGGAAGGTGGAGATGACGAACCCCCTCTCCATCCTTCTTAATATCAACGCAAGGATGTAAGGCATGGTTTCCATTTTTTCATCTGTGAACTGAATATTGAGCTGGTCTTCAAATTTTTCAATTTTTTGCGTGAATCTCCTTAATTGTTCTGAAGATAGAAGGGCCAGTTCTTCCACTTTGCTTGCGCCGTTATGCACCAACAATTCGTAAGTCACCTTAATGAGGACACGACGAATCTGGAACTCTTTCCCCTCCAGCATATAACCTTGTTTCCTGGTGTATTTGATGGTTACGCCATACGATTCCAAAAAGGATTGGGCCTGCTTCAAATCATTGAGAATAGTATTCTTGCTGAAATCCAACTCAAAGGTAAAATGATTCAGGGATAGCTCTTCTCTGCTCAGAAGCATCAAAATAATGAAATAAATCCTTTGTTTTTCAGATAAGACGGCCAGGTCAACTGACGACTTCTGTTCGCCATTCACTTGAGCGAAGACCGACCGATCAATGATGAATTGCCCTTGTCTTGTACGCTCAATTTCAGGAAGGTTGTGAGACACTAACCAATCGTTGATTTTATTGAAGCTGTAACCAAGTTGCCTCCGTGTTAACTCGTACTTCTTTTCGAGTGTTGTACTTGTGATTCTCGGATTGACAACCAATTCTTGAAGAATTTTGTTGCTTCTTTCATTGAGTTCCACTCTCTGTCCCCCTTCCGCATTTTTATTGTAGCACCTATAAAAACGTCTATGTATACGCTTTCATCCCAAGATAGTGAATAGGGATTGTACATCATAGGGATTTACTTTTTTAAAATTCAAACATTTGTAGTGGAAAAATAGGCATCTCCCTCCCTTTGGAAGCCACGTGTCTATTCATTTGAGACGTGCCCATATGGATGGAAAATAAAAAGACAACCTGCGTGATCGACAGATTGTCTTTCTTTGATCCTGTTAGGAAGAATTACAAAAGGTTATGGATTCGACCAGCAAAAGACTGCCCGTCCATCAGCCTCTTTCCTCCCCCTTGAACAAAGTTCGGTTTTCCTCCGCCTTTTCCTTCGATAAGGGGCATCACCTGCTTGGCGACCTCGTTCATATTCCTATCGATGTCCTCTCCGCGAGCAAGCACAAACTGTAACTGTTTCTCCTGTTCACTGATCAGAACCACATACGCTTCAGGAGCTGATTCGATGATGGCTTTGCCCAGAGACTGCAGCGTTTTTATTGAACGATCTTTAAAGACACGCTGGATCACCGACTGCCTATTGGACGCTGAAAGGATCTCCTCCGCTTCATAGTGAAGGAGTTGTTCCTCCAGCTCGGCGATTTTCTTATCCTTTTCCTTGCTTGCATGGATGAGCTCGCCAACTTCACCGACAAGCTGTTGTTCCGGTTTCGGAACGATCCGCTTCATTTCGGTCAACACCTGATGCTTCTGACCGAGCTTTTGCAAAACACGATTACCGCAAACGAACTCTAAGCGCACCTGGTTCTTGTTTTTTGTCCATCCTAAAAACTTGGCAGCCATGACTTCACCTGTGGAATGAGGGTGCGTGCCCCCACAGCCGTTGTAATCAATCTCCGGGATGATAACAAGGCGCACATCACCCTCAACAGCGAGCGGTTTGCGAAGCGGATACTCTCCCGCTTCCTCAACAGACATCCACTTCGTTTCAACCGAGTAGTTGGAGCGAATGATCTGGTTTACCTGTTCTTCCACTTTTTCCAACGTTTCATCAGAGAGCTTTCCCGTATCCAAATCAATCGTCACCGTATCTTTTCCTAAATGAAAGCTCGTGGTCGGGATATCGAACTGATCGTCGAAAACAGCTGAAATGATATGCTGACCACAGTGCTGCTGCATGTGGTCAAACCGGCGCTCATGATTGACTTTCCCATGTACCTTTCCTTTCGTGGACAACACTTCTTTTATGTAATGACGCACTTCGTCGTCCACCTCTTCGACATCGAACACCTCAACATCATCCAAAGTCCCTTCGTCGTGCGGCTGGCCTCCACCTGTCGGGTAAAACGCTGTTTCTTCGAGTACTACATACAAACCGCGTTCATCTTCATCTGTTTTAATCACCTTTGAGTCAAAATCCATCGTATAAACATCATCATAGTACAGCTTTCTCGTCATTGAGCGTTCCTCCTATGTATTCTTAAGGGTATCTTAACACGTGTAGAAGGTCGGAGTGTTTCACTCCCCCTTTAAGACCATTCCTTCATTAAAAAAAGAAAGGGCAAGCGTCTACAACGCTTGCAAACCTTCCGATTTAAATAGACAGCCTCCCTGACAACTCGTACATGCCTTCATCAATTTGAGACGTTTGTGAAAAAACATCATCAAATATGTAGCTCACAGGCGTATTGTTTTTAAGACCGACGACCTTGCCAGATTCCTTCGCTAGTAGCAGATCAATCGCATAAGCGCCTAATCGACTGGCCAGCACTCGGTCTCTCGCAGTTGGAGCCCCCCCACGCTGCGTATGCCCTAGAACGGTGACGCGGGATTCAATCCCTGCTTCTTCTTTCAACTTGGTGTTGAGATCGATTCCACTTACACCACTACCTTCCGCTACAATGATGATACTGTACCTTTTGTCCCTGGAAGGTCCACTCTTAATCTGTTCTATAATGGTGTTCATGTCTTCTTTTTTCTCAGGGATCAAAATATTCTCTGCTCCACCGGCAAGCCCCGACCATAACGCCAGATTCCCTGTATCTCTTCCCATCACTTCAATGATTGATGATTTTTCATGGGAAGATGCCGTATCACGAATACGATCAATATAATCAATGATTGTATTTAACCCTGTATCAAAGCCGATGGCCTCAGCCACACCCGGGATATCGTTATCGATCGTGGCCGGGATGCCGATACATGGAAAGTTCTTTTTTTGTAATGAAGCAGCAATTGATAAGTCTTCTATTCCGCCAATCACAACTAAGGAATCGATTCCTTGTTTGTGCAGTTTTTCGATGGCTTTCTCCTGACCTGCATCCGTGTGAATTTCATCACATGTGTAGGATTGCAGGATCGTTCCTCCGCGTTGAATAATAGAGCCCACGGATGATGCATCCATTTTCTCCAACGTTTCATTCAATAGGCCTTGAAAACCATACTTGATTCCAACCATTTCAACGCCGTAATAGATTCCTGACCTTACGACTGATCGTATGGCTGCGTTCATTCCGGGAGCATCAGCTCCACTCGTCAACACACCGATTCTATCCATCGTCATCACTCACTTTCCTACGAATCAACACTATATATTCTATACCCTTCCAATGCCTGCCACAAGTCGACCTCCCTCACCAATAAAGCAATGGTAAGAGTTTTTGGGGAGGACTAACGCCTCCAGCCATAGAATAACCTTATCCCAAACCGTTCATAATGAAACTAATGACAGGTAAAGGAGGGATTAGGAATGAAATCGAAAGCCCAAATTTCCAAAGAAAAAAGAAGTACATTAACGAAAACACAAGAAGTAAAGTTCCAGCAAGAATTTAAACGAGCGAATAAAATCGTAGAAAACACAAGAATGAAGTAATGGTCCTTACAGCGGCCTTCCTCTTACTGTCATAAGAAAAACACCCAGCACTGCCATCCTTGGGGCAGTGCTGGGTGTTTCATTTTGTTTAAATACGTCATTTCCTCTCTGTCGCTTTCCTTACCTATACTGTTTTCTCCGTACCCACATCGTCGCTGCCCATTTTTCTCCGATTGTGACGGGAGAGCCGCCGTGCAGGGTCCGTTCATTGATTACAGGGTCGGAATAAAAATACTCAAAATAGACGCCCATGCCTTTTTGAGGAGAGACAGATAAATTCATGTGCGGGAAGTACGTTTCCCCACCCTCTTCAACATCGTTCAAGTAAAGTACAAGCGTGCTGATTCTCGGGTTGTTCTTTGCCTGGACCTTCGATTTAAAATAGTCATAATGCGCTTTATATTCTTGGCCTTGTTTATAATTCAAGATGTGAAGTCCTTCTCCATGTTCAACGGGTACATTCATAATGTGCGCCAACCGCTTTTCAACGCGGGTGGTAATATCATCCTCAGGCAAAAATGTGCTGCTGCTCGTCCGAATGTCGCTCACTTCATGACGCGAGCCGATTTTCGATCGGTTCATCCGATTTTTAGAAAGACGGATAAGCTCGTCACATTCGGCATCACTGATGACGTTACCCAATATAGCAATCTTAGGGTCCTCCATTTTGGCAATGATCGCAATCTCACGGTCTTCTGTCATAATCCTGTTGCCCTTGTGGTCAAAGATGGAAGCTTCTTTCACTGTTAATGTCAACTTTTCATCAACCTCTTCTTATTTTAATAAAACGCTTTCAAATAAACGGATATCCTTGAAGAAGATCGGATATGAGAAATATCTTACCACCTTTTTATGATTTATTCCTGAGTTTTTATAAAAATTACAAAATTGTTCACAAATGATAAATAGTTTACTATTTTTATTTATCTGACCCCCAAAGAATGGGTGATTCTATTAAAAAACACTACCCCTTAACGTCTTCCACATTGTAAGGAGATAGTGTTTTTACCTACCCAAGATTAAACTACTGCATCTTTTTACTTTGTTGAAGAAGCTTGGATTTTCCTGTCCTTTCCCAATCTTCTACTGTTTCATAAGCTTTTTCAGGAGTATATCCCTTCCCTACAAGCAATCCCATTAAGATGAATTCTTGAAGGATATGCGTAGCATTGATCCCTCTTTTAACATCTTCTAACCCTTCATTCACCAAGTATTCCGTGTACTTCACCCATTCGTCCGGAGTCTTACCATAAACAAGGGTATTCTCATTTCCTTGACTGTTGTCTTCTTCCGCAGCCATAGCATCTGCTTTAGTCGCATGAACCGTACCAAATGGATGATTAGGAGGGGCGTATATCGAATAGAGTTTAAGTGGCGTATTACCTGTATTGGTTACATTATGCCATGTTCCAGCAGGGATCATGATGGCGTCATCATCATAGACATTTCTTTCAAAACTTAAATTATTTTTATTCTCGCCCATTTGAACAATCCCCTGCCCCTGTTCAATACGTAGGAACTGATCGACATTTGGATGCAATTCTAACCCAATATCACCACCTGGGGGGATACTCATTAAGGTTACTTGTAAGTTTGATCCTGTCCATAAAGCCGTCCGATAGGTTTGATTTTGCTTGGTCGCTTCATTGATATTTATGACAAATGGACTAGGTCCATAATCTTTTGCCATCGCCCTGTTATAGCAATAAGATTCATATGCTTGGTTAAGAACAGGCCAATAACCTGTAGAATTTCTGTAGCCATACGCTGGATGATTCACATAATATGGATATGGATACGTGTAGGGTCCAACATACATTTTCTCAAATCCCTTCCCATTTGTTGATTTATCCTATGTACGGAAAGAGAAGAGTGTCCTTGATATATGGTTTTGTAGTGAATGACACCATTTCTTCTAATACACGACGGCACTCACTGCCTGCCCCTTTAGATGGGGTGAAACTAAATGAATATCCTACACTTCCTCAACAAAAAAAGCCTGCCTCCTTGTGCTAATGGGTTCACACAAAGAGAGGCAAGCACGAATAACATGTCTAACTTTTTTCTTCCGCTTTCTTCTTAAAATCGAATTTGATTTTGAAATCTTCATCCAGTGTCAAAGCCGTACTGAACGTCTTCTTTCCCTTAAACCCTTTCAACACCTTCGTCCGTTTCTTCTCGCAAAGCGTTTTAATCATATTTGCACTCAGCGATTTCCCTGCCAATCTTTTCGGAAAGCTCACCTTACATCCATTTTTGTATTCGGAACAAGCATAAAATTTGTAACGGTCCATGATGGAACCCGTCTGACATGCCGGACATTTGGCGATCGGCTGGTTCCACTTCTTCTTCTCGCCAGTATTTCGGATTTGAACCTGTTGAATGGAATCAGGAGTCTCTTGGATCAGTTTTTCAATAAACTGACTCGTCTGTTTGATGAACGTTTGTTTCGATCCTTCTCCGCTTCCGATTTTCTTCAAATACGATTCCCATTTGGCGGTCATGGACGGGCTCGATAACAGCGTCCCTTCAATGGCTTCACAAAGCGTGATTCCTTTGGCCGTGACGTAGACATTGTTCTTTTTCACTTCAATGTATTTTTGCGCCTTGATCGTTTCAATGATGCTTGAGCGGGTGGCTTCAGTTCCGAGGCCTTCGACTTCTTTCAGGATCTCCACGTCTTCCTCGTCATCCATGAGCTTTCCACACGTTTTCATCATATTGATCAGCTGCCCTTCGGTGTACGGTTTCGGCGGCTGCGTCATACTTTCTTTTATATGAAGGCGTGCGCCTACCTCTTCCCCTTTTTGGACATTCGGAAGAAGTGCATCTTTATCCTGTTTCGCTTTGGACGGCTTAGGAAAAAGCTCTTTCCATCCTTGATGCACTTCCCTCCTGCCTGTCGATTTGAAAGGCAGGTCATGAACATGTGTGAAAATCGTCGTTTCTTCGTACACATAATCACTATGGAACATCGCGAGCGTCGTAGCCAAGACTTCGGTATAAATGTTGCGTTCCTCACGGCTCAGCCCATTCAGCTTCTTTTCCGTTGGGATGGACTTCGTCGGGATGATGGCATAGTGCTCCTGAACTTTATTGCTGTCCACATACCGCTTCCTAGGTTTCAAAGAGATAGGAGTGAAAGAAACGTTCAGCGTATCCTGGTAGGACTTCAAGTTGTTCACTACATAAGAGAATTCGCTTTCCGTGATGTAATTACAGTCAGTCCTCGGATAGGAGACTAGTTTTTTCTCATAGAGTTTTTGCATCGTCTTCAGCACTTGCGATGGTGTGTACTTCCAGCGTCTGTTCGCAACACTTTGCAATGTAGACAACGAATGCAGTTTCGGTGATTTTTGATGTTTGGTCTTTTTGTCTACCCGTTGGACCATTCCTGAATGGTCTTCTTTTTCTTTCAGCCCATGCTTGTCCATCAGCGCCTGAACCTTACCTTTATCCTTTTCCTTAACTTCCGCTAAACCCTTATAGGAACCTGTCTCTGATTGAAAAAGTCCTTCGATTTGATAGAAAGGCTCGGACACAAAGTTCTCAATCTCCTTGTGTCTCTGGTAAATCAAGTAGACCGTAGGCGATTGCACACGCCCGATTGTTAAGTAGCTGCCAAAGCCTTTCTTCTGCAAATGCAGCGTGAACAGACGACTCGCGTTGATCCCTACCATCCAATCACTGATCTGACGGGCTTTCGCTTCATCAAACATCCGCAGATCTTTTTCATTGTTTTGTAGATTCTTAAATCCTTTACGCACTTCATCCTTCTCAAGAGAATTGATCCATAAGCGTCGAACCGGTTTCCCTTTCACGCCTGTTAAACGGAGAATGCTGTAGAAAATGTTCGAACCTTCCCGGTCGACATCGGCAGCATTCACTAGCACGTCCGCTTGTTGGAACAAACGCTTGACCTCTTTAAACTGCTCCCACTTCCCTTTCGACACTTTTTCAAGAAATCGATCAGGTACAATCGGCAGTTGATCAAGCTTCCATCTCTTCCACTCCGGTTTATAGTCATGCGGTTCTTTCAATTCCACCAGATGACCGACACCCCATGTTATCGTCGCCCCGTTCGGGAAGATATCATCTGGTTTTAGTACAATATATGTCTTCGTCTTTTCCTGTATTGTAAAAGCCTCTGCATATGCTTTTGCCTGAGAGGGTTTTTCGGCTAAGATGACCACTCGTGTCATGGTCTCCCACTCCCTTCATTGAACCCCAAGAGTACTATGGGATGAAGCTTAAAGCAAGGGTTTGACGTAGTATCTTGTTCTTTGGCGTGGTGCGCTTGACCTTTTGGGCGGGTTGCTTTTCTTTTGGCGCGACCCGCTCTCTCTTTGGCGCGACTCGCCACTCCTTTGGCGCGACTCGATGCTCCTTTGGCGCGACTCGCCCTCCTTTGGCGCGACTCGCCTCCCTTTGGCGCGACTCGCCTCCCTTTGGCGCGACCCGCTCTCCCTTTGGCGCGACTCGCTCTCTCTTTGGCGCGACTCGATGCTCCTTTGGCGCGACTCGCCACTCCTTTAGCGCGACTCGCTCTCCCTTTGGCGCGAACCGCTCTCCCTTTGGCGCGACTCGCTCTCTCTTTGGCGCGACTCGCTCTCTCTTTGGCGCCACGGACGCTTTTTTAAAAGTTTTTCACTCCAATAGGAATCTCGCTTTTTTAGTAGAACCTCTTCTTTCCTTACAATAAGCGCTTAATAGTCGATACACCACATGTCTTGAACTGATCCTTAAAAAGTCTCGAGCTTCTTTATTACTAATGATTTTCGCTACCAGCACAGCATATTCTCTCAATGCTTGTTCATGGGCATAGAGAGATATATGAAAACAAACAGAACATTCCCATTTCATTTTTGTTCTTTTCATCGAATACTTTCCACACGCGGGGCATCTGACTCCTTTTTGCAGATCAGAATAATTCAAATTGTAGCGACTCATGTAGTCAGGGATATACTCCTTGTGGGCATCAACCAGAGCTTGTCCGATACGGGAAAGTTCTTTCTTTCCAAACAGCCTCCTTGGATAAAAACCTTTTTTCTTTTCGATGGTATCAATCAAACTAGTAGCCCGTATGACTTTTTCATAGATACTAGAGTCTGAGGAGTCAAATTCCAGCGTGCACCGTCGGTTTGTGAAGACTACCAGGAAGTCGACGGGCATACGGATTCCCAGGTGGTTATACAACCACTCGTCTAATAAATACTTTTGCCGTTCGGCCTGCTCCACAGGATCCTGGAATCCTTCCGTGTCACGACGCATCTCTCTTTTTTCGCGATGGATAGAAATCTGACCGATCATATTTTTAGCTTCAAGGATCAGGATGAATGAAGGGAATAAGATAACCGTGTCGATTTGGAAAAAGTGGCGCCCGTCATTTAGGCGCAGGTTGTGAAGGATGTAATGAGGGCCTTTCAAATAATCGAGGTGAAAATCAAGGGATTGTTCGCCGCTCCAACCGGCTTGTTTTGCGGAGAGGATTTCCTCTAATTGAGGTATTTTCGTGTGGTGAGGTTTAATTCGATGAAGCAGCATTTCCAGATGGGCAATATCAGGTGGGATGATGCGGGGTTTAATGATCATAAGTCCGCTCCTTTCCATTCTATTAAAATGGATGCCCATATATTTGTCCAGAAAAAAGAGGTCAACCCAGTGATGGGTTGGCCTCTACTAATCCTCTATTAAAAGTCAACTTCCTGCCCGTAATAAGCGGCGACAAAGAGTTTTTTCATTTCTGCAACAGATGTTTCACGTGGATTTGTTCCTGTACATGGATCTTCTACCGCATTTTCTGCCATCGTATCGACGTGCTCATTAAAGAGCTCTTTGGAGACCCCAAATTCCTGCAGTGTATTCGGTACTTCCATTTCACGATTCAACTCACGGACCCACTCAATGAGAGCGTCTACGAGTTCTTGATCATTTTGACCCTCTAAACCAATTCTTTTTGCCAGAGCGGCGAAACGATCTTCTACAACACTTCGGTTGAATTGGATGACATACGGAAGATAAATCGCATTGGCACAACCGTGCGGTACTCCGAATGTCGGACCACTCTTATGCGCTAAGCTGTGTACGTTACCTAATACAGCATTGGAGAAGGCCATACCAGCCATTGCCTGGGCATAGTGGACTTTTTCACGGCTATCCTTATCTCCTTTGTATGAAGAAAGAAGGTTTTCCCTCAGGATCTCAGCCGCTTCTTTGGCAAGAGCATCTGTAAATGTTGTTCGTGGTTTAGCCACATAAGCTTCAATGCTGTGTGTCACAGCATCCATTCCGCTGTAAGCTGTCACACGTTTCGGCATGGATTCAACCATAACAGGGTCGATGATGGCTATATCCGGCGTTAGTTCAAAGCTTGCCAGTGGATATTTTACCCCTGTTTCTGAGTCGGTAATTACAGAAAGGTTGGAGATTTCCGATGCTGTGCCACTTGTTGTTGGAATACCGATGAATTTCGCTTTAGAACGAAGTTCAGGCAGCTCAAATGGTTTGGTCGCATCTTTGAAACTAAGATTCGGATGTTCATAGAACAACCAGAAGGCTTTGGCAGCATCCATCGGGGAACCGCCGCCGATCCCAATAATCCAATCCGGTTCAAAGTCCTTCACCGTCTCCAGGTGTTCTTGCACAAGGTCTGTGGAAGGTTCTTCTTTGATCCCTTCAATAAGCTTTGTCTCTATATTCGCTTCTGCCAGGTTATTCTCAATCGTTTCAAGGTTGCCATTTTCTTTGACAGAACCTCCACCGATCACCAGCAAAGCTTTTTTTCCTTCTAAAGATTTCAATATATCAAGAGCATTTTCACTGAAATAAATATCGCGCGGTATTGTAAAACGGTTCATGTAATCTCCTCCTATATATTCTGACTACATTGGGGGATATTGCCGCTTTAGTCTTTCATCAAACAAATTGGTAGGCTTAGCAACTACATTTAGTCATTTATACCTGCAAATCTAGTATGAAAGTATGGATGGATAACTTCTTAATACATTATAAAAATGCCACTTTCCAAACCTCCTGCAGAAGAAATAGATCCTCAATTCTTCGAATAAGATTAACAAAGGGTTTTAAATCTTATTCGAGGAAGAGGAACTCAGGAGGTAGGTCATGAAATTGAAAGAAGCTTATATTGAAGTAGAACCAGGTATTGAATTATTCGTTCAAGAAGTTGGATCGGGAGAACCTTTAGTGTTTATCCCAGGCTTTACATTCACGACGGAAGTCTTCTCTGAACAAATCCGTCACTTTTCAAAAACTCATCGGACGATTGTCATTGATCCTAGAAGCCACGGACGATCAACCCTGACGGTGCAAGGAAATGATTACGTCACGCACGGTGGGGATTTACAAAAAGTGCTCCATGCTTTAAAGGTTACGAATGCAACACTTGTCGGCTGGTCATTCGGGTGCCTGACCGTATGGGAGTATATTCGTCAGTTTGGTACGGAAGGAATTAAATCTCTGGTTTTCATTGACATGCCGCCGAAATCCCTCTCTCTGAAGCAGGATACAGATTGGGTGGAAGGGCCGCTGGATGATTTAGCTGCCGCCTATACAAACTACCTTAGGCATCCAAAGGGACAGAGGGAATTTATTACAGCCTATGCATCCGGAGTGATGGTCCAGCGAAAATTAACGGAGAAAGAATTGTCGTGGATTGTCGAGCAATCCCTTCGAACGCCATACTATATAGCGGCCAACTTATTTTCTTCAGGACTTTTCGCTGATTACCGGGAAGAAGCCTCAAGAAGTAGTGAAACTACACCGACATTGTATGTGGTCGCTGAACATTGGGCTCAAACAGCGATTCCCTATTTAGAAAAACTTGCTCCGAAAGCGTCTGTGAAAGCTCTTGGAGGTCACCTTATGTTCTGGGAACATGGGGAGAAATTTAATAAGATCGTGGAAGGATTTTTAAAAGGATCTCTGGATTGATATAAAGAAAGCAAAAGGAATCGTGAAGCGACCACGATTCCTTTTGCTTTTTTATGCTTCTCACCTTCCACCTCAGTAATCCGGGCACAAATCGAGCGATTGAATTTCGCTTATGGTACGATATGTAAGGTACATTTCAATAAAGAACGGAGCATTTACAATGGTACAAATGGCAAAGCGAGGGTATACCTTTTTTATCAGTCTATATGTCCTCATGCATTTTATCGTATATTTCATAGGTGGAGAAATGCTCTCCACCACTCTTTCCTTATTCGGTTTAGCGGCCTTTGTACTCGGATACTTCTTCTTGCCGGTGAAACAGGCGGCGATCTCCCTTCTGCTGTTGATTATTGCCCTGATTGTTCACATCTCGGCTGGCACTTCACTCATAGAAGGTACTGTATCTGGGTTCACAGTGATGAGCGGACTGATTGCGCTCTTATTGATTGTTCCTACAATCAGTTGGGTTCTGGAAGAAAAGCCCTATATCGAATCAGTCATCAATTTCGCTCAGAATCTGCTTAATACTAGCCGGAAGTTCTATTTTGGAATGATGGTAATCACCCAAATCATTTCTTACTTCCTCCTATTCGGATCAATCCCTATGGTCTATAGCATGATCAACGACTTCTTAAGCAATCAAAAAGGAGAGGCGTGGGAGAATTATAAAGGAACGGCCCTCTTACGTGCTTTCTCTTTAACGACGATGTGGGTCGTCAGCATCCCAAGCTTTATTTTTGCCGTCGATGCGCTCGGTGCATCATTAGGCTTATCGATTTTACAAGGATTTTTCATTTCATTCGCAGGTATCTTATTATCTGTCCTGTTCTCCTATTATCAGGAACGTCATTATGGCGTGGACCTCACGGCAGGAATCCAGGAACAGCTTGAGAAGATCACCGAACAAAAGAAACAGGATACAAAAGGGAACCAGGATGCACTCGAATTCGGCATACTTTTTGTAACGTTATTCGGTTCCATTTTTCTTTTCAACGCATTTTGGGACGTTCAGCTTCTGCTCATTATCCCGATCGTAATCGTGGCCTGGGTCATCCTTTACTTCATCATTCGTAAGAGAAGCAGCGCAATTACGGAGAATGGGAAGACCTATGTAACGAAAAGCATCCCTAACAAAGCCCAGCAGTTCTCGATTCTACTGGCAGCTGGATTTTTAATCAATGCGGTGAACCAGTCAGGATATGGAGAGTATATTATAGACGGCCTTTTTTACATCACAGACGCCGTACCATTCTTGAACTTCCTATGGGTACTCCCATTTGTGGTGATCATTTTAGGATTCATAGGACTCGGCCCCTTGACGGTCATCGTACTCGTTTCAGGAATTTTGCAAGGGGTCGAACTTCCCTATCCACCTGAGATCGTTGTACTAGGAATTACTTCAGGAAGCGTGATTTCGATCATGTTATCTCCACTGATTTTACCATCGATCATCTTGAGTTCTGTGAACAAGTTGAGCATCATTAAGAACGGACTGATGTTCAATTATAAATATGCCCTTGCCTTTTATGTCATGGTCCAAATCTATCTCCAGCTGTTTGTTCTGTTTTTCTTATAAGATAAAAAAATCAAAACCTACGAAAAAGTTGAGCATCCTATTATGGCTCAACTTTTCCTTTTTTCCAGGCTACCTTACTGAAACATAAAAAGAACGTTCACTTCCATAAAAAAGAAATGGCAGATGGGTTCTTCGCATATGATTTAAAACGGTCGTTTGGGTTCATATGCGCTTTGAACTCTACACTCAAGAGGGAAATCATGAACATGAATAAAGGTTAGTAAACGGAATTCATGACAGCACAATTAATAAGGATTGCACCCGTTTACCGGACATATGAATGTCTCTTATAAGGAGGTTTCCTTTGAAAAGGCTTAATCCAGATAAACTTTTCGTTGAGTTCAGGCATGGTGTTACAAAAACCGCTCCCCTGTTAGGACGCAGGTACACATTGACCCACTCAGACATCACAGCAGAGCTTTTTCTTACCCTGGGATTGTTGTATGCCTATGACAAGATTACCCCAATGAGAGATGAAGTACTTGCTGAATGGAGGATAGAAAACGGTTGCCCCTACCTCTTTGTCTATGTTTATGTGGATGGACAATATGGGTCTAACCAACCCGCTCTTCGCAATACTATTTTCAGGCGGGAACTCCCCTTAGCCCTTGAAGCCATCAGGTATGGAGACCGATATTATTTTGAATTTTATCCTGAATTGAATCATGCTCCCATTTTCATTTGTTTTGATTCCACAGATCCCCGTTATAATCGATATGAGTACTGGGGTACCCCAAAGGATTACCGGTAGATTCGATATAGGTCATCTGCCCAAGTCATGCAAATATAGAAAAAGGTTCATCAACTGCTCTGGATGAACCTTTTTCTAGTTAAGTTGATTGTGATACGTTCCACAACCTTGTATTTAAGTAGTGACTACCTTTTCAACACTAACTTCGCCACGGATTCCACATGATACGTCTGTGGAAACATATCCACCGGCTGGATCCCTTCAACCTCATAACCGTTCTTGACCAAGTACTTCATGTCCCGCGCCTGCGTTTCAGGGTTACAGGAAACATACACGACACGCTTCGGCTTGAGCTTCACAACACTTGATAAGAACGCTTCATCGCTCCCGCTTCTCGGAGGGTCCATAATCACGACATCCGCTTTCTCCCCGCGTGCGGCCATATCAACCATGAATTCGCCAGCGTCGCCTTGATAGAACCGTGCATTGGTCACGCCATTGCGCTTGGAATTACGGATGGCATCCCGTACGGCGTCCTTATTCACCTCTACGCCGATGACTTTCCCAGCTTTGCGGCTGGCCACGAGCCCGATCGTGCCAATCCCGCAGTACGCATCGATCACAGTCTCGTTTCCACTGAGCTCGGCCATTTCAATCGCTTTTCCGTACAACTTTTCTGTCTGGACCGGATTGATTTGATAGAATGACTTTGCCGAAATCTCAAATTCAAGCCCGCACAACGTGTCGGTGATGGTTCCTTTCCCGAACAATACTTTTTCCTGTTCGCCGAGAACAACACTCGTATCCCGTTTATTCACATTCAATAGCATGGTCGTAATATCTGGATGAGCTTTCCTCAGGGCTTTCACAAAATTGTTTTTTCCTTTGAACTCAGAGGAGGCTGCGACCAGCACGACCATGATCTCTCCACTGACTTTGCCGACTTTGATTAACACATGCCGTAAAAAGCCGCGTCCCGTGTCTTCGTCATACGGCTGCATTTTTGAGTTCTTGAGATAGTCCTTGATGGTATCGATGATTTCATCTGCCTTAGGGTCATGGATAAGACAACGATCCATCGGGATGATTTCGTGCGTATGCTGCGCATACAACCCGCCAATGACCTGACGCTTGTGATTCAGACCGAATGTATTATGGTTCTTATTCCTGTAATCATACGGATGGTCCATCGTAAAAATAGGATCCGGCTTTCCGAACGGTTTCATCAATTGATCGATTGTATCCTGCTTGAAACGTGCTTGCGCATCATTACTCATATGCTGAAGCTGACACCCACCGCATTCGTAATAATACGGACAAGGCGGATCGACCCGTTCTTTGGCTGAAGTGATGACACGCTTGACCTCTGCGTCCAAAAACCGGCCCTTTTGAATGATGTTTACCTCAGCTTTTTCCCCAGGCAACAGAAGAGGGACTTCCAACCGCTTGCCCTTCCACTCGGCAATCCCCTTTCCTTCATCCGTCAGACCTGAGCAGGTGACCTCTGCGGTTATGAGTTTCTGCCCACGTGTAGGTTTACCTTTAGAGGGTCTATTTTGTGAAGAGTTCTGTTTTCCATATGGCTTACTTGACCTGTTCGGTTTATTCTTCGTTTTTTTATATCCTTGATTCTTTCGTTTACTCATAGGCACTTCCTGTCTTTGCTTGTTTGCCCCTCATTATAAACTACCGGGAGCCGGCGGTAAAACAGAGGAAAGAAAAAAGAGCCTCCCCTTTGAGTGGGAAGCTCTTTGCATTAATTCTTTCTAAGTTTTTGAACGATAAGGAAGCCGGCCGCTCCCGTGAAAAAGATAAGCAGCAGACCCGCAAAACCGTTGGTAAAACCGGTACGCTCAATCGCAACCCCGAACAACGGAAAGCTGATCATAATGATGAAGCTTTCCATTAAACCAATTAAAGAAAAGAAGGTAGACCTGACATTACTTTTTAATAAGTTTTGCACAAATGAACTGAAGATCGGTTCGAATAGACTCAACAGCTGCGCAAGGAATAAGAATGATAGTAGAATGGCCCAGTCCATGGCAAAGATGAATAGGATGAAAAATAAAAGAAACAGCCCTAAACCGTAATGTAAGATATTGAAGAACTCAAACCTCTTTTCGACCTTGTAAGCGATTTTCGCCATGACGACTCCCAAGAGCCCCTCCACTGTAAATACAGCACCTACAACAACAGAGGAGTAACCTAACTGAATGAAGTACTCCTGACCATAAAACACGATTATCACCATAACCGCACTCGCCAAAATAAACAGCACCACAGGCCGGTGAATGACCTGATTTTGCCTCCATACAACTACACCTAATTTAAATTGGTGGACCCACTGGTTATACCATCGACCGTCGATGTCCTCCGTCTTTTCACGTTCCGGCTCCTTCAATAAAAACAAAGGAATAAGGGCGAGAACATGGGTGAAAATCGTTGTTCCATACACCCATCCCCAGCTGATATCCGCCATAAAACCGCCGAGGAATTTGGCAAGGCTCAATGATAATAGAGCAAGAGCTGTCATGCTTCCGATCACTTTCGTATAGTCTTTCTCACGGTTTTCATTTTTCAACGTGTCATAAGCAAACGCCTGCTCAGCACCGGAATGGAAAGTGACCATCATCCCCATCGATAAAAAGGCGAGCGTGAATATGGAAAAAGTACCGCTGATCATCATAAAGAGTCCATAAAGAATACTGAACACATTCCCGATGACTAAACTCACTTTCCGGCCATACAAATCAGCAATCATCCCTGTAGGAACCTCAAAGAGCACAATCGCCAGGTGAAGAAAAGCTTCCAACAAACCAATTTGACCGAACGTCATCCCTCTGTCGCCAAGGTAGATGACCCACAAGGCCCGGTCAAAAAACAACTGGGCAAAAAAGATATAGAAATACAGCATATAGATATTGCGTTTTGTTTTAAACATCATCATTCGTCCTCTCTTATACATAAAAAAGCCACACGTGATTATTCCGTGTGGCAGCTTCCGCTATTTAAAGGAAATCATACGTACGTTCACACTATGGAATTCAGCTAAAAAAGGACACACTTGTCCCTAGGACAGCTGAATTTCCAATAATAGACATCATGAAAAGCAGGTGTTTGTCCTCACTTTTGATGTCTAAGGTGAATGTAGGCATGATTTTCCCTCCTTTATGTACAAGATTAATTTCCATTATATTACGCTTTAGAACTTTAGACAACTTGCTCTATTACACCGCCAAGCCACCAAGTCTTTTAACAATGGCTTCGAACAATAAACGATCTTTTTGTTGTATCCATCCGCAAACAATGATACTATACTATTCAGTAATAGTATGACACATTCACTCTTAAAAATAACATTAGTGTAACACAATGATCGGGAAGGTATGAAAGAGTAGGAACCTGTACATATACCAACGATTTCATGCACTTTCTGTAGGACTAAACGTAAGGGAGATGGATTGTGACTAATCAAGAAATGGTTTATATCGTGTCAGATTCAGTCGGGGAAACAGCTGAATTAATGGTGAAAGCTGTGGCGAGTCAATTTTTTGGTCAGGATGTTGAGATCCAGCACTTCTCCTATGTGGAGGACAAGCAGGATATTAATAACGTCATCACTTTGGCGAAGTATCGTCCATCCATCATTGCCTACACCATCGTCCTGCCTGAGTTAAAGGAATACATTGACCACAGAGCTGAAGAAGAACAAATCATTGCTGTGGATTTAATGTACCCTTTGATGAATGCATTCACTCAAAAGTTCAATAGGCAGCCCAACCGCGAACCTGGACAAATGAGAAAGTTGGATGAGAACTATTTCAAACGAGTGGAAGCCATTGAGTTTGCCGTGAAATATGATGACGGTCAGGAAGTAAGAGGATTGAAACAGGCAGACATTGTTCTCATCGGAGTGTCGAGAACATCAAAGACTCCTCTTTCTATGTATCTAGCGAATAAACAATTCAAGGTAGCCAATGTCCCCCTCATCCCGGAGGTCCCGCCTCCAGAAGAACTTTTTAAAATTCCAAGAAAAAAATGCGTTGGATTAGTCATCTCACCTGAAAAATTAAATGACATTCGCAGAGAACGATTAAAAAGATTGGGACTAACAAATTCAGCCAGTTATGCCTCATTGAATAGGATCTTTGAAGAATTAACGTGCGCGGAAGACATTATGAAAAAAATCGGATGTCCAGTGATTGATGTCTCCAATAAAGCAATTGAAGAGACCGCCGATATCATCCTGGCCATGTTTAATAAAAGGGGGAGCTTTGCATAATGGAAAACAATTTTGTATTCATGTTTGATCAATCTGGAAGTAGCAAGAAAGAACTCCTGGGTGGAAAAGGTGCGAACTTAGCGGAAATGACACGCATCGGTTTACCCGTTCCTTACGGCTTTACGATTACGACAGCTGCCTGCAACGCCTATTATGATGCAGAAAAAGTCATATCAACAGAAGTCGAATCCCAAGTATTACAATCCCTTCAAGTCCTTGAAGAGAAGACAGACAAAAAATTAGGGGACCCAACCAATCCACTTCTCGTTTCTGTACGCTCAGGTGCCGTACATTCCATGCCAGGTATGATGGATACCGTTTTGAACCTTGGAATGAATGATGAAACGGTTAAAGGAATGGCGGAACTTACGAATAACGCTCGCTTTGCCTATGATTCCTATCGCCGGTTTATTCAAATGTTCGGAAATGTTGTCCTGGATATAGAAAACTACTTTTTTGAACAACAGTTGGAAGAAATCCGCGAAGAAAAAGGATACCAATCCGATACAGAACTCACAGCCGAAGATTGGAAAGAAGTGATTGAAGCGTTCAAATCGATTGTGCTCAAAAATACGAAGCGAAGCTTTCCTCAGGATCCAAAAGAACAGCTTTTCCTTACGATCCAAGCCGTGTTTGACTCATGGAATAACAAACGGGCCATCCTGTATCGCCGCCTTCATCAAATTCCCGGCCACCTTGGTACAGCTGTCAACATTCAGAGCATGGTTTTCGGAAATATGGGAGAGGATTCCGGCACGGGGGTCGCTTTCACACGCAACCCATCCACCGGTGAGTCTAAGCTTTATGGGGAATATTTGATTAATGCGCAGGGAGAAGACGTCGTTGCAGGGATCCGTACGCCTCAGCCGATTGCGACGCTCAAGGATGAAATGCCGGATGTCTATCAACAACTGGTAGACACCTGCCAGTTATTAGAAGACCATTACAAAGATATGCAGGACATTGAATTTACAGTAGAACGCGGAAAGCTGTTCATTCTTCAAACGCGGACAGGGAAGCGAACCGCCCAGGCAGCCATTCGAATCGCTGTTGAAATGGTAAAAGAAAAAATCATGGATCAACGCGAAGCCCTTTTACGTGTCGATCCCGATCAGCTCAATCAATTGCTCCACCACCGCATCGACCCTGAATACAAGAGGGAAAAATTAGCTGCAGGTTTACCCGCTTCCCCTGGGGCGGCCACAGGCCAAGTCGTTTTTGATGCTGATGAAGCCGATAAGCTTTCCAAGGATGGAAAAAAGGTCATCCTTGTTCGTCCTGAAACGACACCTGATGACATCCATGGAATCGTCGCTGCTCAAGCTACGGTTACGAGCCGAGGCGGAATGACAAGCCATGCCGCCGTGGTAGCTAGAGGGATGGGGAAAGCATGCATATGCGGTTGTGACTCTCTTAAAATTCACTTAGACACCAAACAGTTTGCCGTAGGGGATACGACTGTGAACCAAGGAGAGATCATTACGATTGACGGATCCACAGGAGAGATCTTCCTCGGTGAAATCCCAATGATTGAACCGGAACTTTCCGATGAATTCCAATTGCTGCTTCATTGGGCAGATGAAGAAAGAAAGATCGGAGTACGGGCGAATGCTGATAATCCAACAGATGCTGCGAAAGCCTTGGAATTTGGAGCCGGCGGCATTGGGCTTTGCCGTACCGAGCATATGTTTATGGATGCCTCCCGCATTCCTACCGTTCAAAGCATGATTTTATCTGAAACAACAACGGAACGTAAGGAGTCACTCGATCAACTCCTGCCCATGCAGCAACAAGATTTCGAACAAATTTTTGAAACGATGCAGGGACATCCCATCACCATACGATTACTAGATCCACCGCTTCATGAATTTATGCCGGACAAAGAAGAACTGCTCGTTGATGTGACAAGATTGCAAATCACAAGTCCTGACTCAAACGAGCTGCAGGAAAAGCAAACCCTTTTACGAAAAGTACGATTATTAGAAGAATCGAACCCGATGTTAGGCCTTCGTGGCTGCCGCTTAGGTATGATCCATCCTGAAATTTACGAAATGCAAATCTTGGCCATTTTCCAGGCGATGTCTAACGTCATGAAAAAAGGAATCACAGTTAAACCTGAAATCATGATACCTCTGGTAAGTCATGTGAATGAACTGAAAGAAATGCGAGAGTTGGTCATCCGGATCAGCCAACACGTTCAGACGGAAACAGGCCTAGCATTCGATTACCTTATTGGTACCATGATTGAAACGCCGCGCGCGGCACTCACCGCCGACCAAATTGCTGAAGAAGCAGACTTTTTCTCTTTCGGAACCAATGATTTAACTCAAACGACGTTTGGATTTAGTCGAGACGATGCAGAAGGGAAGTTTCTCCAGCATTATGTAGATAGCGATGTACTAAAAAGAAATCCATTTGTTTCATTAGATCAGGATGGTGTCGGGAAACTTGTGGAAAATGGTGTGAAACTGGGCAAAGCAACAAACCCCGCACTGAAAACAGGGATTTGTGGAGAACATGGAGGAGAAAAAGAATCCATCCAATTCTGCTTTGACTTAGGGTTGGAATATGTAAGCTGCTCCCCTTTCCGCGTGCCATCCGCCAGGCTTGCAGCCGCGCAGTCAACCATTCGCAGTGAACGGAAGAAGTCCCGAAAAGAACCACAGTACAGTTAATTGAGCGATGCTCCTTCTGTACAAAAAGCGTTCCATCCAAACAACGGATGGAACGCTTTTTTCAAGAATGTTCCTTATGAAAGCCCAGCAAAATTATTAAAAACAACAAAAAAGAGAAGGCTCTCCTTCATCCATGTACGCTTCACGAGCCATACATTTTGAAGAGACCTTCTCCATTTACGTTTTATTTTGTTACAGCTTTAGATTTGGATTTAGGAACGGTCCCTGCATCAGCTGGGTGAACACCATGCTGGTAGTAATCAGCATCGATTGGATCCAGTGGCTTACGTCCCAGGATCAAGTCTGCTGCTTTTTCTGCCAACATTAATACAGGTGCGTGGATGTTGCCGTTTGTAACATACGGCATAGCAGACGCATCGACTACACGTACATTATCAAGTCCGTGAACCTTCATAGATTCCGGGTCTACAACAGACATTGGATCTGATTCAGGTCCCATTTTAGCTGTACAAGATGGGTGAAGAGCCGTTTCCGCATCTTCTCTTACCCATTCAAGGATTTCTTCCTCTGTTTGAACCGTAGGACCAGGTGAAATTTCGCCAGCGTTATAAGGCTTCATAGAAGGCTGGGACATAATTTCACGAGTGATATTAATCGCTTCGATCCACTCACGTTTGTCCTGTTCTGTAGAAAGGTAATTGTAAACCATGCTTGGATGCTCTTTCGGATCTTTTGATTTAATCTTCAATGATCCGCGGGCATCAGAGTACATTGGTCCGATGTGCACTTGGAATCCGTGATCTGTCGGTGCTTTCTGCCCGTCGTAACGAACCGCTACCGGAAGGAAGTGGAACATCAAGTTCGGGTAGTCGACCTCATCATTGGAACGGACAAAACCTCCGCCTTCGAAATGGTTCGTCGCAGCTGGACCTGTACGTCCAAGCATCCACTGTAGGCCGATCCAAGGCATGCGTCGTTTCTGAAGGTTCGGCTGTTCGGAAACAGGAACCGGGCATGCGTGCTGGACGTAAACTTCAAGGTGATCCTGAAGATTTTCCCCTACACCCGGAAGATCAACGACTGGATCGATGCCAAGGGAACGAAGGTGCTTCGCATCGCCTACACCAGATAGTTGAAGCAGCTGTGGCGTGTTGATCGCACCACCGGCAAGGATGACTTCTCCCGCTTCTACTTGATGCATTTTTCCATTTCGCTTATACGTTAGTCCTTTTGCTTTTGTGCCATCAAAGTCAATGCTCGTAACAAAAGCACGTGTCTTAACAGTCAGGTTTTCACGGTCCATGACCGGGTGCAAGTAAGCACGGGATGCGGACAAACGCTGCCCTTTGTACACATGCTTATCAAACGGGCCAAACCCTTCCTGACGAAATCCGTTAACATCAGGTGTGCGATTATAACCAGCTTCTACAGCTGAATCAAAGAAGGCTTGGAATAGAGGATTTTTCGCTGGACCGCGCTCCAATTTGATTGGACCATCATGACCGCGCATATCATCATCAGGAGATGCCAATGCATTTTCCAGACGCTTGAAATATGGAAGGCAGTGAGCCCAATCCCAATTTGTCATACCTTCATCGGCACCCCAGCGTTCATAGTCCTTCGGGTTTCCGCGTTGGTAGATCATCCCGTTAATGGAACTGGAACCTCCGAGAACCTTTCCTCGTGCATGAGGGATGCGGCGTCCATTCATATATGGTTCTGGATCGGATTCGTACTGCCAGTCATAAAGGTTTTTACCTGAAGGGAACGGAAGAGCTGCAGGCATTTGGATCAATAAATCCCAAGAATAGTCACTGCGTCCTGCTTCTAGTACAAGTACGCTTTTTTTGCCATCCTCACTTAGACGGTTTCCCATTACAGAACCTGCACTACCGCCACCAACGATTACATAATCATAAGATTCAATCATAGCCATCTAATATTCCTCCTTGATGTTTTTAGTCGGGAAGAAGGTGCAAAAAACCCTTCTTCCTTTATCTGGTTTGTTCATGAATGTTTAAAATAAATGGTCAGCTTAGAACCAGTTGATTTGTTCTGGTTTAAGGTTTTGGAAAATATGCTTCGTTTCTGTATATTCTTCAATACCTAATTTACCTAGTTCGCGCCCAATTCCGGACTGCTTGTACCCACCCCATGGGGCGTGTGGGAAGTACAGGTTGAATTCATTAATCCATACCGTACCCATGCGCATCTTCGCAGCACAGCGCTCTGCTTTTGCGATATCATTTGTGAAGACACCGCCAGCAAGGCCATAGATGGAGTCATTCGCAAGTTTCACAGCTTCTTCTTCTTTCGTGAACTTCTCAACTGTAATGACTGGACCGAACCCTTCTTCTTGGACAACGGTCATGTCTGTTGTACAATCAGTGAAAATTGTCGGCAGGAAGAAGAATCCATTTTGTAATTCAGGGTCTTCCGGGCGTTTACCGCCAACGGCTAACGTAGCCCCTTCTTCAACTCCTGCTTCTACATACTTCTCAACTTTCGCAAGGTGTTCAGCAGAAATCAGCGGTCCCATTTGGGTATCTTCGTCAAATCCGCTTCCGAGTTTGAATTTCTTCACTCGCTCGACAAGCGCGTTTACGAACTCATCGTGAATGCTTTCTTCTACGATCAGTCTGGTCCCAGCAGAACAGATCTGTCCTGCGTGGAAGAATACGCCGTTCAACGCTTGATCGACAGCAAGGTCAAAATCAGCATCAGCAAAGATAACATTCGGGTTTTTCCCGCCAAGCTCAAGAGCGAGCTTCTTCACGTTTGAGCTTGCCGCCTGCATGATTTTCTTCCCTGTCACGATACCGCCGGTAAAAGAAATAAGGTCGACATCTTCGTTGCTGGACAACTCTGCACCTACGGTAGCCCCTGAACCAAGAACGAGGTTCGCCACACCAGCAGGTACGCCCGCTTCTTCAATCAGTTCAAATACTTTGATATGCGTAAGCGGCGTGATTTCACTTGGCTTCATAATTAATGTGTTTCCTGTTGCAAGCGCTGGAGCCAGTTTCCAGGACGCTTGAAGTAGAGGATAATTCCATGGGGTAATCTGCCCGCAAACACCAACCGGTTCGTGAACAACTTTACTGATGGAGTTTGGCACTGGAGAATCGATGATCTCGCCGCCATTCTTATCAGCAACCTCTGCATAATAACGGAAGACGCCAGCGATATCGTCCATGTCTCCACGGCTTTCTTCTACTGTTTTACCAGTATCCAGTGATTCCAGATAAGCCAATTCTTCTTTATCTCTCTCGATGAATTCAGCAATCTTACGAACGATCGCTCCACGTTCCGTTGCCGGAGTCGTCGGCCATTCACCGTGATCGAAAGCTTCCCTTGCGGCAGCGATCGCTGCTTTTGTATCTGTTTCATCGCCTTCTGGAACGATGGCGATTGTTTCTTGGTTGAATGGATTGATAATCGTACGCGTATTCTCTGAATTTGCGTCTACCCATTCCCCATTGATGTATTGTTTAAGTTTTAAATTTACGTTCATTTGATCAACTCCAATTCTGAAGTGAATTAAGTTTGTTAAGAATTTATTTAACGTTTTTAACACTAACATGTCTTTTGGAGGCTGTCAAAAGGAATTCAAAGAAAAAAAAGCGCCCGTCCCCCGCTAAGATTGCTCAAGTATAGCGGAGGTGAGGCACTTTCATTGTGTAGAGATATTTTTTCAATTTCCGAAGATGATTGACCGGTATAAAAATTCCTGACATGAGATTACCTAATTAGAGAGAAACGATTGCTCTCCCTATTCCTTACCGATTGAAAAAGTTTTTGAATGTCTCATATGTTTGGACTTGCTCCTCCCGTGAACTCTCTGGTGCTTTTTCTTTTACGAATTTATCCATGAAGGCAATATATCGATTGAGGATCATCATTTGCTGCAAGGCCATATGAATATGAATATTACGTACGTTTTCCGCTTTCATCCTCAACCCTGAATTAAAATTTTTGTTAGCCATTGTTTCAGCAGAAGTTTTAAGTACTGTTAAAATATTTTCTGGGGACATGCCTATGGAGGTGCCTTGGCAGTTAAATTGCACAGGTTCCCACTTATGTAAATCATTGATTCCAATGGTTTCATTTTGAACTGGATTCATAAGTGCGATCATAACTTTCACATGATTTTTCATGATCATGTATTGCTCTGTCGCTACCTGCCTCATCTCTGGTTCTTGAATGCTGCAAATCAGCGACTCTAACTTTGCTAATTCAGCTTTATGAACAGCCAAGTGTTCGGCCATTAAACTTAAATCTATCATTTTTAGAATCATAACCGTCCTCCTTCCCTTGAAATATATTCCTTGGAATTAAAATCATGACTCAGGAAAGGACGGCTATTTTATAGAATAGATTGTAGGAACAGCGGGAATTATTTTATTTAAGAAGCACCTGCCCCCCACTCCCAGAATCATTTTGGGGGTGGGGACAGGTGCTTTCATTTTCTGTTAGTATGAACTGTATTTTCTTTCCCAGGATTGAATAGGAAAGACCAACATAGAGCTCAAACCTTAATCAGGGAGGTACGGCCATCTGAATTTGTTACCTGAGATACTGCTACTCATCTTCCGTTAAAAAGCTTTTATTAGACGTTCCAGCCCTTCTTAAGAAAATGTTTGCTGTTACATCAATGTCTGCTTTACTAAACTGTTCATCCCACTGATCTCTTACCGCTTCAAATCTTTGATAGTGCTGTCTCCTCATCACTTCCCCAAATCCGAAAATATCCACTTCATATTCTTCTTGGACCTTTGTAACAGTATTTAGGATCATGGATTCTACCATTTCTGCAATATCTCTTTCAAACTTTTTATACGTTTCAATCTTCTCCAGGTTATCCTTGCACTGCGTACCATTGAGGAGTGCTTCTGCCACGATTTCTACTTCAAAATTGGGTGTTTCCCCTTTGTAATTGGCATGAATGGTGGATTTAGAGTTCACTATTCGTACATCGATATATTTTTCTTCCCCACACGGGACTGTGAGTGTTGTTTGGATGAGACCCTGTGTCCATACATAATTGCGCGTTTCTTCAAGGTTAAGATATCCAATGAGTTTATCTTCTTTAAATACAGCTAAACCCACCAGTGTGATCAAGGATTCAGGCTCCAGTTTTTTATTGTTTTCTACACTTTTCCCTTGTTTGGGCGCACCAACGATCGTCAGTGCCTCAGCAACCGGTTGACGCCCTCTAGAAGTAAGAGCTGCAATAAAATCTGATAATTTCATATCGGGTGCTCCCCCCCACTGTTCAAATAAGGTGGAGGACTGATTATGAACCTTCAGAGATGGGATTTTTTGAATAGGAAAGGTGGTTTTCAGTATATCAGCCGCTGAAATATCTCGTGCAATAAGCATAGTGAAATTGTTACGAAACTGTCCTGAGCGTTCTAAATAATCTAAAAAACCTGAGATCCCTTCACGGGCGATATCTTCTCCAATGACCAATGTTCGCGTGTGCGAATACCTTAATTCCCTCGTCAACCCTACATTCATTTTATCTAATAACTCGGAAATTGAATTTCCCTCTAAGCTAAAGGTAACAGAAGGGGTGTTCCCTTCGGATTTCTGAACGTTCAATTGACTTGCATTGGCGACTCCTACTGTTACTTTATATTTCGCATCCTCCCCTTGTTCTATCGCAACACCCGTAACAAAAGCTACTTCATTCAGTTCTTTTGTATCCCAACACCCACTAAGTAATCCGAGCATTAACAAGCTGGGCAGGAGAAGTTTCATCGCCTTCATGATCCGCTCCCCTTTTTACTGGGAGGAGGAGTTGGAGATTCAGACCCTGGATTCTTCAAAGGCGATTCAGTCTTCAGATAGTGTGGTCTTCTTTTATTAGAAAAGGAAGGAAAACGAAGAAATACATCTTCCTGATCTTCCGCAATAAATGGTGCAATAGGGGCAAGGTAAGGGACACCGAATGATCGTAAACTTACAAGATGGGCGACCATGAAAAAGAGGCAAAGCAAAATTCCATACAGTCCAAATAGCGCTGCCATGAAGATAAATATAAATCGCAACAAACGGGCTGCTGCTGTAAAACTCGCGATAGGGGATACAAATGTGGCTAGAGCGGTCAATGCAATCACAATGACAAGAGCGTTTGATACGAGGCCAGCTTCTACAGCAGCCTGCCCAATAACCAGAGCTCCTACAATGGATATCGTCTGCCCAATTGCCCGGGGCATACGAATTCCTGCTTCCCTTAAAATTTCGAAAGTGACTTCCATGATTAACAGTTCGATAACAGCAGGGAAGGGCACACCTTCCCGTTGAGCCTGCAAGCTGAAAAGCAAATCAGTTGGGATGAGAGCGTGATGGAAAGCTGTAAGTGCCACATATAAAGAAGGCAGAGTTAATGCAATCAGAAAGGAGGCATAACGAATGAGTCGAATAAAGGAACCCATAAAAAAGGATTGATAATAATCCTCGGTTGCTTCAAAAAAGTCACTAAAAACGGTAGGGGCGATTAATACGAAAGGACTTCCATTTACGATAATCACTGCTTTTCCTTCTAATAAATTAGCTGCAGCACTATCCGGCCTTTCTGTATTGTAGATCAATGGAAAAACCGTCATGGTCTTATCAGAAATATATTCCTCCACATTTCCAGAGTCAAAGATAGCATGGGTCCTGATTTTTTTTATCCGTTCCTTTACTTCTTCCAAAATCCCTTCGTTCATAACCCCGTCGATATAGGCAATCGTTACCGAAGTTCGAGTGTCCTTTCCAACGGTCATGGATTCAAATTTGAGAGAAGTATTTTGGATTCTTCTGCGAATTAAACTTATATTTGTATCCATCGATTCTGTAAATCCTTCTTTAGGTCCACGAATAACCGTTTGTGTGCTGGGTTCTTCAATCGGCCGATATTCAATATTCCCGACATGAAGAGAAAGACCCTTTGGCTGCCCATCGACGATCACTCCTGCGTACCCTGCCAGAACATCATCGATCAGCCCATGAAGCTTATCATGAAAGCGGTAGCCTACCCCCGAAAAAAATTCTTTACGGTAGGATTCGAATTCTTCTAAATTGGTTATGCTTCTGTCTTGTTGAGAAGAGTTGGATAGAGGCACCATGATTTTCTCAGCCAATAAGGATGTGTCCGTCATACTGTTCAAATAACATATCATTCCTTCTTTGTTCCCTACATGAATATTCTCTATTTGAAAATCCTTTGCATTTTCAAAGGCTTTTTCAATGTTCGACTGATTTTCTTTTAAATCTTTTGATAATGGAGGGGCCTCTTTCCCGAGCGACAACTGTTCATGTTTCAGAGACTTGTCCTGGTTGTAGGATTTTTGTGAAAGTAAGATCTTTTTTATCCATCCCATTATCTTTTCTTCCCTTCTGATTTTAAAACTTTAGCTTTCCATAAAACAAAAGGGAAAAGAAGTAATGGGATGCCAAATTGGAATGGAAAATGAACGATCCATGGTACCATGCTAATTCCCTCACTTATATGTTCAGCAAAATTCTTACTGATGATGATAGACATAAAAGCAATGATCATCGCCATGGGGTAGATGAAAGCACGATAAGGCCGATTGAAAACTAGTTCTAACCCTTTTAACCCGCCATAAAAGAAAATGCTGACTTTCACCAAAATGCCAAACATCACAACAAAAATAATGATTAAGTCGACACGTTCAATAAAGTCCCATAAAGAAATTTCCCCCGTGGCGGTTAAAAGCGGGAATTTGGACCTTAATTTTGCTTCGGGACCTAATGTGGCTATTTGCACAAAGGACGAATAAGCCAAGATGAGACCGCTGACTATTAAAGCAAAAATTGTCGTTTTCCCGGCATAACGAACCTTACTGGCATAGGGAAGGATCATCATAAAGGCTACAAGTTCACCAAATGGAAAAGTAATCAATTCAGGAAAGACCGTGCCTATCACAGGTCCTATGCCTTCGGGCAGTATGGGCATAACATTTTTAACGTGGAGTTCTCTACTAAATAAAAGCAAGATACCAATCGCGAAGATCGAACCCATTAAATAAGGTGCATAAATTTCAGAAAAACGACCTAAAACTTCCAAGCCAAGGTAGAGGATATAGGCGACGAACAGCATGAAGGTGATGGAGATCACTTCAATTGGAGTGTTCACTAACATGTCTCCAACAATCAACTCTCCAAAGTCTCTCAAAACTCTAGCCGAAATGTAGAAGAAATACAGGATATACAATAGAATAAATATTTTTGAAATTATTTTCCCAAAAGCAATCTCCATAATTTCAAATAAATTCTTCTCTGGAATCCTTGATAATAAGAAAGTATAAAACCATACAGTAATAATACTTAACAAGCAGGCGACAATCACCGCAATCCAACTGTCTTGTTTGGCCTCCCCACCAATTCCTACTACAATGGCACTCCCAAATAAAAAGGCACTAACAAGAATAAATAGTTGGGTTAATGAAATTTTTTCAACCAATTCTCTTTGCATAAAAGGGTTCACCTAGCTTCTTTTTTCTCTGCTTTCTTTTTTACTCATTCGATAATCAAGGAAAAAGGAAGCAAAAAGACCCGTGATCAGTGCGGTAAACACGATCGTTTCCCTTGTTCCAGCATCCAATGTTAAGGAGAAGTGAAGGGTTTGGAAAAATGAAAGGTTATATAAATGCATATCCAATAGAATGGATAAAAGAGTTGATGAAATAAGTATGAATACGAAAGCTATTGTGACCATAAAACCCTCTCCTGTTCTTTATTTGACCATAGCTCTATTCCTTTCCATAAAAGGGGGGATTTATAAGGTGGTTTGAAATTCAAATTTGTGATCAAGCTAAAGCCAAATTTCCTCCTGCTCTACACCTCTTTGAGAAAATTCCCTGCCTCCATCGCACGATTCCTTTAACAAAGCTTCGGTCACACACTTTCTTAACTAAAAAAGGTGCAGATTGATTGTCAACCCTCAGCAAAAAAAAGGCTGCGCAAAATCATGTTAAAGTAGCAAAAATAAAAGGAGACGGCTTTCTTTTACAAGAAAGCCGTCTCTTTACTAGCTATTACAATGTAAGGATTCTACATGTTTTTTAATATTTCTTCCATCACATGACTGGAGTTCTTTGCTGCTTCTTCTACAAAGTTTTCTTGAATCCCAGCAGCTTCCTCTTCCGCATCGTCAGAAGCCGAGCGAATGACTACGTAGGGAATTTCATTTAAGTAAGCTACTTGGCCAACAGCTGCTCCTTCCATCTCCACGACATACGCATCAAACGTTTCATGAATCCAGTTTGCCTTTTCTTTACTTGCAATGAATTGGTCGCCTGTCGCAATCGGTCCTTTGAAAACATCAACGTAATCAGGAAGACCTTCCGTACCTTTCTCAGCTAGCTGAACCAACTTTTGATCGGCTTCAAAATATCGTGTGTCCATGTATGGAATCTGCCCTGGTTTAAAATCTTTAGCCGTTTCGTCCATGTCGTGATGGACCGTCTTCGTAGAAATAACGATGTCTCCCAGACCTAATTCAGGATGAATTCCGCCGGCCACTCCAGAGTTAATCAATACATCCACTCCAAAATCACTGATGAGCATTTGGGCCGCAGAAGCTGCATTCACTTTTCCTATTCCGGATTTCACAAGTACAATGGGCTGGCCTTCCAACTCTCCCTCATAAAAAGTTAATTGGCCTTTATTCGTTGTTTCTTCCACTTCCATATGAGAATGAAGAATGTCAATTTCCACTTCCATCGGACCGATGATTCCTACTACTTTTTCTTCCTTTTTGTCAGCCGCTCCTGCTTCCTCAGGCTGCTCTCCACACCCTGCCAGTAAGAAGGCTAAAATCAGGACTCCAATTAAAAAACTTGCTCTTTGTTTTAAACTCATGTTATTTCTCCTCTCAACAAATAAAAATGCGAACATTAATATAAAATATTGAACTATTGTACGTGTTTAATTCTACACAACTCAATATCTCTTGCCAACCGTTCTTTTAAAATTTGCAGAAACGAATTTTAATGAGTGAAAGTACAAACGTATAACTTAGTCACTTTATGTACCATGCGTTTCATTGGCAACACAAAAAGAGCCTGCATACTTTTTCAGTATGCAGGCTCTTTCGCTTGGTAACATGATCAAGCATTGCCTGATATGAGTTGGGGAGGTCTTACTAAAAAGGCCTCCCCAACTCATGGAGCTTAATGTTTTTCTGCCAGTGATTATCTCGGTCCCTCATTAAAGTTAACCGTGTCTTTCAAATCGTTGTCTTCTTCCATGGAACTACTACTCGCCATCTTTTTCACAAATTCTTTGACGGTTTTCACGCTAAGTCCGGATTCCCAAAACTCTGCAATTTCAGGTTTCACTTTGACCAGGACAACATTCGGATTATCGGCGGAAGTGTTCAACACTTTTTCGATAATCTTATTCCAAAATTCTTCTTTCTTCTCGTCATCTGAGACGAACTCAGCTGTGCCGCTGATCGATACATAGGATTTGCCCGCGTAGGCCAAGTTGACTGCCGGGTTCCGTTGGATATCCCTGTACTTTTCTGTATCTTTCTCTGTGATGAACCAGATCTCTCCCCTGTCCATTTCAACTTCCTTTGTTTGCATCGGCCTGGACATCAGTTTGCCTTCCGGAGATACCGTAGTCAGCATCGCTACCTTCTCATCTTTAATTAATTCTTTTATTTTCTTGACGGTTTCCTGGTTTTCCGATGTTTGATCAGCCATTGATCTTTCCCTCCTTCAGAATCTCTTTTTCTTAAGTGTAAAGTCTTTTAATATCTATCACATTTGTTGTTCCTTTTCCCGGACACATGCAAGACTACACTTTGGTTTTAGTCTATAAAAAAGTCTCCCTTAAGTTTTTTGATTTTAAGGGAGACTTTAGCGATTTTTAATTCTTGAAACTTATAGAGGACAACCTCTATTCAAAAAAACTAATCTCACCTTACGTGCGAACATCCAGAAAGTAAAACAACTGAATTCCTTAATAGAGTAATATAGTTGATTAGTCTAAGAAAGCAGCCCATAATGTTAGCAGCCGGATTATTTTTTGAAAGTACCTGAACCCAATAGGTTACCACTTTATCAAAGTGGAGATTAGACACCGGTCTATATTTCAATGCACTCCTACAAACTAAAGCCCCGTTAATACTTCCTCCAGGAAACCTCCCCTTTCCCCAATAATTCTTTTCTTGCAAAGGTATGGATGTGGGAGATTACCTTTTCAATTGTCTGCGTCCAGTTATCTAAAATCCGCACAACAATCCCGCCATCTTCCATGTCAGAAATACCGAAACGGACATGAGGATAAAGCTCGATTACACTTTCATATAGAGATTCACCTAATTCACGAGAAGCTTTCGGATGAAAAATGATGAAAGAACCTACATGCGTGTGTCCCTCTAACTGCAATACCCCTTCCAACTCATCATCAGGTTCTAAGAAAAGGTGATCAAACAAAACGAGCTTTCCATTTTGGTAGACTTTCAATTTGTTCCTCACCCAGTCATATTGGAAGTTCGATCCATCTTCAGACCAGCCCGGAGCTAAGAAGCTGACCTTGAATGATTCTTGAACAAAAAAAGATCATCCACTATGGATGATCTTTTCTCATTTATTCGTAACGATTCCACTTCACAACATTCTCTAAAGGTAAACGTGTTTTTTGGAAGCCTGCTTTGACTCCTTTACCAAGGGAGATCAGCATAACAGAAGTGTATTCCTCAGGCACATTGAAGGCTTTTAAGAACTGTTCTTCATCGTATCCGCCCATCGGTACAGTATCGTATCCTTTTGCTTTCGCAGCAAGCATGAGCTGCATCGCAACAATTCCACCGTCAATATGAGCAATTTTCGCAAGCCGCTCTTCAGGGAAATTTCCATAGTTGTCGAAGATGCTGTTTACATACATATCTTTTACATCTTCAGGCATATTGCCTTTTTCAGCAATTTGAGAATAGATTTGATCGGCATTTTTATAGGCTTTTTTATCTCCAAGAACTGCGATTACGGCAGAAGCATCCACAATTTGCTGCTGGTTATTCGCAATCGGAAGCAGCCGTTCTTTCTCTTCCTGCTCATCAATGACAAGGAAACGCCAGGATTGTAAGTTGGATGAAGACGGAGCTAATGTTGCCGTTTCCAACAGCTCTTCAATTTCCTTACGTTCAATCTTATAATCCGGGTCATACTGACGTACGGAACGACGTTCTTTTGCTATGGTCAGAAAATCGGTATCTTCAAGGACTTTCGGAGCTTCCTTCGTCGTATCGATTTCTTTTACTTTATTGAGATATTCTTCTTTGGTCATCGTTTTGTTAGACATGGAATTGCACCCCTTTAACTGTATCTTACACGATTACAGTATAGATCGTTAACTGTTGCTTTGTCAAATACAGTTACTCATCAAAAGAAAACGAAACGGTGATCGTTTCGTTTTACTGTTCAATAAGATCCGATAAGGATTTCGATTGTAACCCTTCCAAAATCCAAGTCTCCATTTCCCTTTGCAAATCACAAAGAGACTGTTGGGAAGTGCCTGAGAAACAGTGTTTTCCTTCTACCTCAAAGTAGTCTTTCACTACGGTCTCAGCGCTAATAGCTTCATATACTTCAGAAAGCTTAATATCTTCCGTCTTTTTACTAAGGGAGTACCCCCCATCGCGGCCTTCTTTGGCACTTATGATTCCTGCCTTAACCAAGTGAGTCAGAATCTTACGAAGATAAACAGATTGAGACTCGAGCTTCTCTGCAAGTTTTCCACTCGGGCAGCGACCTTCGTTTTCAGCTAATACAATTAATGCTTTCAGTGCCATACTGAACCAACGCACATTATTCATTTTATCTGACATTGTTTCACCTCTTCTATCCAAGGTATATTTTGATGCATGCGAAATCAAAAGTCAAAGCAATGGAATAATCATTATTAGGTTTCTTCATTGTCGTCAAAAAGGGCTTCCTCTGCAAAAAAATGAATCTTAAGTAACAGCTTCTATTAAATCCTATCAAAGTTCATCATGGATCTACCTATGACGAACTATATATTCGACATCCTCCCTCAATTTTCTCCTTTTTCTCATAGGTAAGAAGGACAAGGAGAGCAACTACCTCCCCGATTATTATAAAAACCAAATAATTACAATTCTGATAAACTACCAATAGTACGGTTCTATTATGCTTTAAGAGGAGGAAATTGATTTGTCCAAGAAAGCCATCCCTTTCATGTTAGCCGCTGGATTAGTTTTAGGGTCTGCGCCTGCTGTAACTTTTGCTGATCCACCTGCACCAAATGAACAAGCAGACCACGCCTTTGATAATAAGGTCATTAAAAAAATCAGTGCCGAGCGTCTCTACGAACGGGTAGACCTACTGTCTAAACAACCCCGGGAAGCAGGAACGCAAGGAGAGTATGAGGCCGTTCAGTATATCAAAAGCGAATTCGAAAGCTACGGTTATGAAACGGAAGTACAGCCTTTCACCTTCCAAGCGTGGGACGGAGGAACTTCCTCCATTTCAGTCAATGGCTCAGACTTTGCTGGTGATGTTCATACCTTTAATGGATCTGTAAACGGCACAGTCGAAGCTCCGCTGGAGTATGTAGGTCTTGCTTATGCGGAGGATGTGCCGGATACCGTTTCTGGTAAAACCGCTTTGATTGAAAGAGGCGAAATCAGTTTTTATGAAAAAATCCAAAACGTGATCGACAAAGGTGCTGTAGGCGTCATTATGTTTAACCGGGAAGGAACAGAAGGCAATGATTTCGGTTCTACATATGAAGGACAGGACATACCTGCTGTTGCGATTGACCGGGAATCTGGTCTGTCCCTCGTGAATCAACTTCAGTCAGAAGAAGTCACTGCTGAAGTATCAGTACAAGATGCAGGACCCATCGATCAAACATCGTATAACGTGATCGCAACCATGAAACCACACAAGAATAAAGATACAGGACAAATCGTCACGGTAGGTGCCCACCACGACTCTGTGGCAGGCGGGCCAGGAGCTAATGATGATGCTTCCGGTGTGTCTGGAGTACTGGAATTAGCTAAAATCATGGCGAAAACTCCTACGGACACAGAGTTACGTTTTATGACCTTTGGAGCAGAAGAAAAAGGTCTACTCGGTTCCTATCACTACGTCAGTACACTGAGCGATAATGAAATAGATCGAATCTCCGCCCATTTCCAAATGGATATGATCGGAAGCCGCGACTCTGGTGACCTGATTATGTTCACACCGGATGGAGAGAAAAATATGGTCACAGATTTAGGCGCATCTGCAGGGGCAAGAGTGGCCGAAGTGGTCGAATACGGACAGCTTGGCCGCAGTGACCATGTGCCGTTTTATATGGAGGGAATTCCTGCCGCACTGTTTATTCATGCTCCTCTTGAGCCGTGGTACCACTCCCCTCAAGATACGCTAGATAAAATAAGTAAAGAAAAATTGAAAGAAACGACGGAAATCGTAGGAGCAGCTGTCTACCGAATCGCAAGACCAGATACTCCCGCGTTGGAAAATGCACGAGTTGCCCCTGGACCTGTTCATTATGAGTTTGATGATCGCCCACTATAACTTTTGAACTTAAGATGGTTTCACAGGACTTTCAGTCAAGAAATATTCTGCATAAAAAAGGTGCTTCTCCTCATAGGGAAGCACCATTTGAATTCTGTTATGAGCTACTTAATTTAGCAACAAGATAAATGATAAATTAATCCCGTTTCAGTTTTTGCACTCGGCTTTAGCATTGTGAGGTTACTAGTATTCAAAAGTTATAGAATAGATCCTCTCTTTACACTCCCTCTAGTTCAGTCCGCACTAATGCTCTAACCCTGCTACTCCGAAGCCACCGGCTCCAGAATGAGTCGAAATCATACCGCCAGCTTGAATCCACCTTATTTTTTGGAATCCGTTTCCTTTGGCAACTTCCTCCATCCGCTCCTTGATCCTTTCATCGAGTCCGATGGAGTAAATAAAATAAAGCTGCTGTCTATCGATGTTGAATTCATTTAAGTAATCACTCAAGAGTTTTTCAGTAGCTCTACTCATTTTCCCGCGGTACTTCTTTGTAGACACAAGCTTTCCATCCTTCAACTCTATGCATGGCTTTATTTTCAACAGAGCTCCGATCAGAGAAGCCATATTGCTTACGCGCCCTCCCGCTTTAAGAAATTCCAAGTTACCTGGAATGAAAGCCAGCCTTGATTTAGGAACGATCGCCTGTATTATTTCAACTAAGCGTTCCGGTTCAATGCCAGGTTCTTTTTCTAATAAATCAGCGGCATACAATACGATCGCAGCTAATCCTCCAGTAACGTTCAGAGCATCAATGAGAAAAATGTCTTCAAATTCTTCCGCGGCAATGACAGCATTTTGAAAAGAAGAAGACGCTTTTGATGTATAACCAACATGGATAATGATGCAATTTGGGAAATTATCTCTTATCGTTGCGAAAAACTCTTGATACTCATGAGCATTTGTGGAGGTAGTAGAGGGTATTTTTTTCGTACGTCTGTAATAATCATAAATATCCTGAACCGGCAAAGAACCGTCTAAATAATCCTTTCCATCCATAATAATGTGCATGGGAACAACTTGAAGCTCGTACTTTTCTGCTAGATCACCCGGTAAGTCAGCACCGCTTTCGGTCGACAAGATTATCTTTCGCATTCTATTTCCCCCTTGGTAATCTTTCGGGTTTGCGTTTCCCGCATTATACTTTAACTATACATGAGATAACCTCATTAGCATTGTGATAACTTTTATTTCCCTTATTTTAGTGGGCTTTGATTTATAATAACAAGCAGGAAATAATCGTTAGGGGGCGAGGGATTGCTTTTAATAAGCGGGTTGGAGAAGACATCGATGAAGATAAGCACTTTGGAAGACCAGGATAATACAAAGAAGTTGCTACTGGAACTATCACCTTACGTTTATCCGGCTACTCTGTCCAGATTACATTTTTCACTACTTATGCCAAAATGAAAGGATAATGGATTATATTAAACTTTATATGAAATGTAAGCGTTTAAATGAATGATGTTACCGCTTTCTTTGAGTTTGCAGGTCTTTTTAATATACTTAATAATCAGAATAATCAAATATATTGGAAGGATTGATTAGTTATCAGCATTGCAATCAAAAATGAAAAGAAGATCTATTCAGTTTCTGGAAACGAAGTTCTTGGCTCTCTACCTTTGATGTCCCAAGAGGAAGTAGACGATAAAATAAAACTGGCAAGTGAATTCCAAAAGAGTTGGTCCGCAACAGAGGTATATAAGCGGGCAGATATTTTGCACGAATGGGCAGATCGATTAGTTGAAAAACAAGATCAAATCGGTGAGGTAATTTCTAAAGAAGTAGGTAAAAACCTAGCTTCCGCTATTAAAGAAGTTGTACGGACAGCAGATTTAATCCGTTACACCGCTGAGGAAGGTTGCCGTATCCATGGTGAAATGTTGAAAGGGGATTCTTCCAGAGGCGGATCATCAAGCAAAATGGCAATGGTGGAGCAGGAGCCACTCGGTGTTGTCCTCGCTATATCTCCATTCAACTATCCGGTTAATTTAGCAGCTTCCAAAATTGCTCCCGCACTCATCTCCGGAAACGCCGTTGTTTTTAAACCAGCTTCTCAAGGGGCGTTGAGCGGTCAACTGATGACCGAAGCACTGCTCGAAACAAATCTACCTTCTGATATCATTCAATTTGTGTCCGGAAAAGGTTCAGAGATTGGTGATTTTCTCGTTACACACCCGAACATTGATATGATTACTTTTACAGGGAGTACAGAAACAGGACAAGCGATATCCCAAAAAGCAAAAATGATTCCTGTTGTATTAGAACTTGGCGGTAAAGATCCAGCGATCGTTCTGGAGGATGCTGACCTTGATCTAGCAGCTGAACACATCGTCAGTGGTGCTTACTCTTATTCAGGTCAACGTTGTACGGCAATTAAGCGTGTTCTAGTAGCTGACACTATTGCTAATGATCTAACAGAGAAAATAAAGCAGAAGGTTGAAGCTCTCTCGGTAGGAACTCCTGAAGACAATGCGACAGTGACTCCCTTGATTAATAACGATGCCGCTGACTTTGTGCAACATCTGATCGATGATGCCATAAACAAAGGTGCAGAGCTCATTACTGGCAATAGACGTGAAGATAATTTAGTTTATCCAACATTATTAGATCATGTAAATTCAGATATGGATGTGGCATGGGACGAACCTTTTGGTCCAGTCCTACCGATCATTCGTATTAACGAAGAAGAAGACTTTGTATCACTTGCCAACCAATCAGAATACGGTCTACAAGCAAGTATTTTTACAAAAGACGTTCAGAAAGCCAGGGAAATCGCCACAAAACTAGATGTAGGTTCCGTGCAAATGAACGCCAAAACAGAACGCGGTCCTGATCATTTCCCTTTCATCGGAGCTAAAAACTCCGGCCTCGGGTCTCAAGGAATACGCCGCAGTATTGAATCCATGACACGCGACAAATTATTCATCTTGAATCTATAATATTAACGCTCAATGGTTCCTGGTAAGTATATCAATGCTTAGC
>NZ_QUAE01000017.1:0-67942 GCF_003386945.1 Halobacillus trueperi
AGTCGCGCACAGGAAAAGCGAGCCGCGCGCAGGAAGAGTGAGTCGCGCACAGGAAGAGCGAGTCGCGCGCAGGAAGAGTGAGTCGCGCACAGGAAAAGCGAGCCGCGCGCAGGAAGAGTGAGTCGCGCGCAGGAAGAGCGAGTCGCGCGCAGGAAGAGTGAGCCGCGCGTAGGAAGAATGAGCCGCGCACAAGAAGCCAGGACGACGCACGAGTACCCGCCTACAAAACCCCACAAACCGACTCCTATGTTATTCCCACCAAATCTGGGGAACATAAAGGTATCAATTTTTTCGGTAAAGGAGCTTTTGTATGATCATCCGGTTCGGTTACGTATCGCATGCGCTCAATTTATGGGAAGCGACCCCGGCTAAAACGATGACATTTGCACGTTATAAAAAATTAGGCCATGAAGCAGCCATAAAGCAGCTTCACAAAATTGCGGAAATGAACTTGCAGCGCACTCGTCGGATCATCCACTACAACATTGCGAGGCAAATCCATCTGTACCGCTTTTCATCATCGATCATCCCGCTTGCAACACATGATGAGGTGGAGTGGGATTATATTACGCCTTTTCGCCATCTTTTTGAGGAAATTGGCGAGCTGGTACGGGCGCACCATATGCGGACGAGTTTTCACCCGAACCAATTCACTCTTTTTACAAGTGACCGACCTCACGTGACAGACAATGCCGTCCAAGATATGGAGTATCATTATGCGATGCTTGAAGCGATGGGGCTTCACAATGAATCTCATATCAACCTGCATGTGGGAGGAGCGTATGGGGATAAAAAAACAGCCGTTGCTCGTTTTCATGAAAATATTAAGAAGCTCCCAGGTCCAATCAAGGAACAGATGACGCTTGAAAATGATGATAAGACCTATACGACAACGGAAACCCTGGATGTCTGCGAAAAAGAGGAGATCCCCATGATGTTTGATTACCATCATTACATGGCCAATCACACGGAAGATGAACCACTGTCTGAAATTCTGCCGCGCTTTTATAAAACGTGGGACAGGCTGGGTCTCCCGCCGAAGATTCATATCTCTTCGCCAAAGTCGGAAAAGGCGTACAGGAGTCACGCCGATTTTGTGGATGCGGATTTCATTCGTCCTCTCCTTAAAGAATTGAAGGCACTCGACACCCCTGTAGACTTTATGATTGAAGCGAAAGAAAAGGACCGCGCCCTTTTGAAGCTTGTCGAAGACTTCTCGAATATTCGTGGTGTGAAACGAGTAGGAGAGGCGACTTTGGACGTTTAGCTTTGCATGCGTATGCTCGAATCAAGTATATTGTTGGTAGTGAAAGGGGTGGAATGATGGATAAACAGACCCTCTTATCCGAAGTCAATTTGTTTGAAGAATTAACAAAAGAAGAACTAATGGAAATAGATGCGATCAGTGAAATGAAAATAGTCGGGAAGGGTGAGGTCATCCTTTCCCCTGAACATCCGGCTGAGCATTTATATATATTGAAAAAAGGTCAAATCCGATTATATCGGACAAACAAAGAAGGGAAACAGTTCACCCTGGACATTTTGAAAGACGGGAATCTGTTTGGGGAGGCATCGACACTGACCCTGACGGATTATGAAATGTACGCGGAGGCAATGACAGATACATATGTTTGTCTGATGAGCCGGGAAGAGTTCGAACGATTCATGGAAAAGTACCCGAAGATCACTCTTCGTCTCGTTCAATTGCTTTCGTCCAAGTTGAACGATTTTTACAAAAGAAGTGAAAAGATTGCGCTAGGTGAGGTGCGGGAACGGATTCTCTATCTGCTGCTCATGCTAAGTGAAAAAAGCGGACGTCGCCACCAGGAGTGGCAGACCGTTGAGATGAAGTTAACCCATCAGGACATCGCGACGATGATCGGGGCGACGAGGGAAACGACAAGTGCAGAAATCAGTCGTTTAAAAAAGGAAGGCTATTTAAAAAAGGACCAAGTCTTATCCATTGATGCAGAAAAAGCAAAAACCCATCTCGGCTTAGTCGTTACATAAGCCGAGGTGGGTTTTATTTTAATATCCGTTTGGCCTCCATGAAGCGCTGGATTCCTGTAAACAATTCCACAGCAAAGAATAACAGCGTTGACCAGAAAAGGAATGAAGGAAATAAGAGCATCACACTGAAGAGAACGAAGCCTTCTGTACGCTCCGCAAGTCCAGCCTGATAGTAAAAGGATTTAATTCCTGCTTTTTCAGACACGGCCCCTACGACTAAAAAGATCGTCATCGAAACGATGATGGAAACGCTGAGAAGGAGCAGCGGCCATAAAACCTCTGGATGGACATAAGCAATGGCGACGATCATTCCGATTTCAACAACTCGGTCGAATGTAATGTCCATTACGGTTCCAAAGGGCGATGTTTTTGTATTCCTGGCCATCGTCCCGTCCACGGCGTCTAAAAATCCGGATAGCCACAAAAATACAACCGCTAAAATAGGAAATCCCAAAACGTAGAGTACACTTGTACCAACCCCGACAAACAAGGCGAGCACTGTAATTTCGTTTGCTGTACGTCCTTTTTCCAACAAATAAGAAGCGGTACGTTCTATGGATGGTTGAACGAATTTTCTTGCGTGTGTGTCGAGCATAAAAAACACCTGCTTTAGCGAATAATAACAACGTCTTGTTACCACTTTACCCTATTTAATCTTCCTTTAGACGATAGCATACGTTCCGCGCAAATAGAATCACTCTGCTTTTAATGTAAGGCAGATTACATTGTTGAGCACATGAGGTTTGTAAAAAAAGAACAGGGTGTATAGTATCCCTGTAACCCACAACAAGGAGGAATCAGACATGTCAGAACATAAAGTAGCAATTACGAGTAAGTCCCAAGGGATGAAATCGGAAATCGAAGCTGGTAAGCATTCATTGACGATTGATGAGCCGAAACAAATGGGCGGGACAGATGAAGGTGCTGATCCACTTGCGACCATGTTAGGTTCGCTCGCAGGCTGTGAAACGGTGATTGCGAATATGGTGGCGAAGGAAATGAAGTTCGATCTTCAGAGCATTTCCTTTGATATTAATGGAACCTTGGATATGCGTGGTTTGATGGGAACGGCAGATGTGAAACCGTATTTTGATACGGTGAACATCAAAGCGGAAGTAGAAACTTCAGAGTCCCAGGATCGCATTGAAGAACTTCGGAAAACCGTAGACCAGCGCTGTCCTGTGTTCACAACGCTGAAAGCAGCGGGCGTTACTTTGAATGTAGACTGGCAGAAAGCCTAACAAAAAAGAGGCTCCTTAGGGGGCCTCTTTTTTTGTTAAGAGATTTCCATGGAAACGATGGAAAGAATTAATAATGAATCTCTCATTCCTCCTATGTTACTTTATTAGAGAACCAGATAAGGAGGTAGATTTTAAATGTTCAAAAAATTCTTGCTGACAGGAATAGCTGCAGTTAGTTTGCTTGCTTTCTCCTTCCCTGTCGAAAGTTTCGCACATGCCAATACTCACACCGTCCAAAAGGGCGATTCTATTTATAAAATTGCTATGGAACATGGCGTTTCTGCCCAACAATTGCAGGCGATGAACAATAAATCGAATGCAGAAATCCACCCTGGGGAGCAGTTGCAGCTTCCTGTTGCTCTTAATGAATCTGAAAAAGATTTACTCGCCCGTCTAGTAGAAGCAGAGGCTAAGGGTGAAAGCTACGCGGGTAAAGTTGCGGTGGCTACAGTTGTTTTGAATCGCGTAGATAGTGATCTTTTCCCAGATTCCTTGAAAGGCGTAATCTATGACGGCATTCAGTTCTCTCCTGTTCTGAATGGTACGATCAATCAGCCGGCAAGCGCTGAGTCCAAACGTGCGGTCAATGAAGCCATTGCTTATCAAGGGTATGACCGCGAGTCTCTATTTTTCTATAACCCTGATAAAGCTCAAAGTGACTATTTGAGCAGTAAAGAAGTGACCACAGTCATTGGCGACCACGTTTTCTTGAGATAATAAATTTTGAAAAGCACCTCATGCAGGTGCTTTTTTTGTAACTTTTTTTACGGAGTATCGTACTCATAAAGGAGCATGTCTACATAAGCAAAGGAGAGAGCTATGAGCAATCAAATGATTTATGGTATGGAAATGAACATTCATCAGAGGGATGAACATACGATCCAAGTCTATGTATTGAATGTGAAAGAAGGAAAAAATCCCCATCACGTAACAACCATTGAGCATTCCTCAAAACACCCAGAGCGCACGAAGGCCAATGGTGCTCCATACGCACGCGTTCATGACAATCTATTCCATGTACTTAAGGAACAATTGGTCAAAGAGGGGAAATGGGAAAAAGGAAAAGGAGATTCCTAGACAGGAATCTCCCTTTCTAATACTATCGGTTTAACTCGCATCTTCTTCTTCATCAAACAGCTGGACTTTCCTTTTCTTCGTCCGTTTTTTGTACACACGGTTTACATAGTCATCCGTTATGGCAGCGATTTCCTTGTGCAAAAACAGTAAAGGAATGATGTTTGTGAGCAGGACGAAGGCTAAAATCAAGTCGAGGAACTGCCAGACGAATTGAAGTCCTCCGATCGCTCCTACGAATACGGCAACGATGTAGACAATACGCATGATTTTGGCCGCCCGTAAACCAAAGAGGTACTCCGCTTGTTTTTCACCATAAAAGACGAGGACACCGATGGTCGTAATGACAAAAAAGAGTAAAAATACCGTGATGAAACTGCCTCCGAACGCATCCCCGAATTCGGAACCGATGGCAACGTTAATCATATTCGATGCATCACTTCCACCGACTTCCTGCCAAGCACCCGTCACGAGGACGGTCAAACCGGATACAGTACAAATGACAATTGTATCTACGAAAACACTGAAGATTCCCCATAACGCTTGGCGGGACGGGTGATCAGTTTTTGCTGCTGCATGGGCAATCGATGCTGTTCCAAGCCCCGCTTCGTTAGAGTAGAGACCACGTGCAATCCCCCAGCGTAACGCTTGAGCGACGGCTGCCCCGGCAAACCCTCCAGTTGCCGAAATTGGTGTGAAAGCATGGGTGAAGATCAACCCGAATACGTTAGGGATTTGATCGATATTGGCAAAAATAACATAAAAACAGACAGCTAGATAAATGAGCACCATGCCTGGTACCATCTTATCTGTGACCTTGGCAATTCGCTTGATTCCACCGAAAACAACGATGGCGATTGCCGCACACATGACAATCCCTGTAATTTCAACCGGCCATCCGAAGGCCCCCTCTGTTTGGGTAGCGATGGAGTTTGATTGCACCATCGTACTGGGGATTAATTCAATCATTAGGAAAAAGGCGAAGGCTGTTGAGACCCATTTCCATCCAAGGGCCTTTTTTATGTAATATTGAGGCCCGCCGACCCAAATGTTTTTGTCGTTCTTTTCCCTGTATTTCATGCCTAATAAAATTTCACTGTACTTTGTAGCCATTCCTATCAAAGCGACAAGCCACATCCAAAACAAAGCACCTGGTCCACCTAAAGAGATCGCGATAGGCACACCGACAATATTTGTTGCCCCTGCTGTAGAGGCTAAGGCTGAAGTGAAAGCCTGGAATGGGGTGATGGTTCCTTTCTTTTTTGTTTTCTTGAAAATTTGTCCGATGGTTTGGTGGAGGACATGTCCAAAAAAGCGGAATTGGAAAAACTTTATTCGGATGGTGAGGAAGATTCCACCCAGAATTAAAATAATCGCTAATGGATACGTCCATAAAAAGTCGGAAATCGTTGTGATCCCCTCTTTAATACTATTCCATAAATCTCCCAATGAAAGATCCCCTTTCGACAAACTGTAAGATACCCATATATTCCCTTTTCGTATAATGTTAAACCCATCAATTTTGAAGTGAAGAAGGTGAGACTTGAGGGGAAAAGACGTACACTAGAAGAAAGATAGAGGAGGGGTCATGTGATTATTAGCGAAGAGAATTTTCAAAACCATTCCATGAGCAAGTTAATTAAAGGAGCGGTGGTGCCGCGTCCGATTGCCTGGGTTTCGACAGTAAGTCAGGATGGCATCCGCAATTTGGCTCCGTTCAGTTTTTTTACGGTAGCCTCCATGAGTCCGATTACGCTTTGTTTTTCTGTAGGAAGTGTGGACAAAGATAAAGATACACTGGAAAACATAAGAGAGACAAAACAGTTCATTATCAATGTCGTTTCGGAATCTCTGGCTAACCAGATGCATGAAAGCAGTAAAGAATATGACTCTAATGTCGATGAATTTGAGATGGCGGGGACAGAATTTGAAGAAGGCGATTTCGTTTCCGTGCCGAGGGTGAAACAGTCACCCGTTCACATGGAATGTGAGCTCGATCGGGTCATCGAAATCGGTGAAGGGAATCTGGTTTTAGGAAAGTTGGTTGGATACCACATTCAAGATGACGTTTACGAAGAAACAGACAAAGTGAATCCGCACAAACTGAAACCTGTCGGGCGGATGGCCGGAGACTACAGCTACATCCAGGACTTCTTCCCACTCCCCAACGACCACCTACCCAAATGAAAAAATCCGCAGGACCTTTAGCAAAGGCCCTGCGGATTTTTTACATTTACTGGTGTACCAGGTCATACATTATTTGGTAATTCACTCCACCCGTGGTTTGGTGGGGTCGCACGTGGGATATTCGCCATTTGTGGTTTCTGCCAATTTGTAAAGGTAGTAGCATTCTTCCCTTGCCATATGGTCAGCCATGAGGGTGGAAAATGTGCCGAGTACGACTTCATTCATTTCCATTTCCTCTAATTCTTTCAAGAACGTCCGGAAAATCTTCATTTCTAAATCGACTTCATCGTTGAACCGTTTCAGGGCAGGGAAGGAGTGTTGATTCGTTCTGAGGTACCCTTTCATTTCGACGGCTTTTATGTAGAACTGATCGAAATGTTTCCGGAACGTATCACTTTTTTCTTTGAGCCTTTTTTCCACCGCATCCATTTCATCATGGATGGCTCCAGCATGCCCTGAAGCATCCATCAACCACAGCATATGGTGATGAAGCTCGTGAAATAACGGAGGTACATCCCCTTTTCCTAAAAAACCAAGCACAAGCAAATATTCTTCTACTTCATTGACCATATGGTTGAGGAAGGTCGGGCTCAAATGGATCTTTACTTTTCCAAAAAGAGAACGCTCGATCAAGTTGAGTTTAAATTTGTGAAACTTTCTGGCTTTTTCACCAACTTTCTTTGAAAAGTCGGCCATGTCCTGAATGTTACCCTCACGTACTTTCTTTAAAAGATCATCCCATTGTGAGACATATTTCCGTGCTTGATTTAAAGTTTCCTCTTCGGAGGCGTACAAAGAATCCCGTATAAAACGTGCGTGGTCTCCTAGAATCTGTAACCAGAACAGATGCTCAAAATTCGCTTGTTCAGCATAGTTCTTCACGTTCATCACCCTTTTTTTGTAGGTCATCCTTTCCATTCTATTCACTCATTGTTTTCTTCATGAAAGAGTCATGTTTCCCAAGGAAGAATTTGAGATTCTTTGGAAAAAATAAAAAAAGGGCTTCTCAAATGGAAGATCCTCCTATATACTACTGTACTAGAAGTAATAATACAGTTAATACAGATAGAACACACCGTTGGAGGTGGCTGGATGTTTGAGTTGGACGTCAGGAGCCGAAAGCCGATTTACGAGCAGCTCGTGGAAAAGCTGAAGCAACTGATTATTAATGACGTTCTGAAGGAAGACGAAAAACTACCTTCTGTGAGGGAACTTGCCCAACAGTTGACAATCAATCCGAATACGATTCAGAAAGCATATCGGGAGTTAGAGTCGCAAGGGTATATCTACTCGTTGAAGGGGAAGGGCAGCTTCGTGCATCCTTCTGGAAAAGTCGACAATGAAGAGGAGTTGAAAAAAGTGAGAGAAGAGTTGAAGAAGCTGTTTGCGGAAGCGATTTATTTAGGGATGACTTCAGAAGAGATCGCAGCTCTTCTCCGTGAAGTTGAAGGGGGTCAGCAGGATGATTGAGGTCAATACGGTCAGCAAATCGTTTGATCGAACCAAGATTTTGAAAGACGTTTCTTTTCGTGTGAATAAAGGATCCATCTATGGTCTTCTTGGTTCTAATGGTGCAGGGAAAACAACATTAATGAGAATTCTAACGGGTATTCTCAAACAGAATAATGGCCAGGTTCATATTTTGGAGGATGACGTGTTTGAGAACGAATCCGTTAAACAGAGGATGGTCTTCATCCCCGACAGTCTTTACTTTCTTCCCCAATACACCACCCGTCAAATGGCCGATTATAACCGGTCTATGTACGACAGTTGGAACGAAGAGCGATATGAAAAATTAAAAAAAGTCTTCCAGCTGGATGAAAAAAAGAAAATCAGTCAGTTTTCCAAAGGGATGCAGCGTCAGGTCGCCTTTTGGTTGGCGATGTCGGCTATGCCTGATGTTTTGATCCTTGATGAGCCATTCGATGGACTCGATGCTGTTATGAGGCAGAAAGTCCGGAACTTGATCATTCAGGATGTGGCTGAACGGGAGATGACGGTATTAATTTCTTCCCATAACTTGAGGGAAGTCGAAGACATCTGTGATCATGTCGGAATCCTACATAAAGGGGAAATCCTTCTTGAACGTGATTTGGATGATTTAAAAGCCGATGTTCATAAAATCCAGGTCGCTTTCAATGACGATTCCTTTCAGCCGGAGGAAGCGAATCTGGATATTCTTCACAAAGAAAAGCGTGGCAGTGTCTGGCTGCTGATTGTCCGCGGAAGTGAAGCTGACATTTCAGTTGAAATCAAAGAGCACCGGCCGCTCGTATATGACAGGCTTCCACTTACGCTTGAGGAGATCTTTATTTATGAAATGGGAGGTGTCGGGTATGCGTTCGAAAACATCCTCGTTTAATAAAGAGATCATCAAGCAGGATTTCCGAAATGTCGGATGGATCAGTATCGGTTACTTTTTAGGATTGTTCTTCATTGTACCGATGCAATTATTCATGGAATTCGGTAGAGATGAACCTCGTATCACAGATGATCGTGGGTTATTTGGCGGTATATTTGCTTATGAGCTTCAGTCACTATTTTTAATTGTGATGCCTGTGCTGATGGCGGTGTTTTTATTCCGTTACCTGCATGTCAAAGGAGCTTCAGATTTTGCTCACAGCTTTCCTATGAAGAGAGGGAAACTATTTCACCACCATATTCTCTCAGGCATGATTCTATTAATCTTGCCGATTTTACTGAACTATTTGGTTCTCGTTATTACGGCTGGAGTAACGGATGTGACAGAGTACTATACTTTGGCAAATGCTAGTTACTGGCTGTGGCTGTTTACGACGATGACCCTGCTTATTTTTGTGGCGGGCGTTTTTGTCGGGACATTGACTGGTTTATCCGCTGTCCAAGGGATTCTGACATATATCCTTTTGGTTTTACCTGTTGGGTTATACGGTTTGGTCGCTTTTCACCTGAGCACTTATATCAAAGGGTATTCAGGTGACATGGTGTTGGATCGTTCCCTTCAGTATTTTTCACCACTTGTGGACCTTTTAGAATATCGGAGCTATGGCCCGGAGGAGGTAAGTGTCCCTGTCGAGGTTCTATCCCTATTCATTTATGGGGGCATAGCCATTCTCTTTTACGTGGCTTCCGTGTGGCTGTATAAAAAACGTCCTCTGGAAGCGGCAGGCCGTGCGTTAGCGGTAAGCGCCCTGAACCCTGTTTTCAAACTGGGGGTAACCTTCTGCTTCGCTTTATTTGGAGGCATGTATTTCAGTGTTGCCCAAAATACTTATAGCTGGATGATCACAGGCTATTTCATTGGAGGAACGTTCGGTTTTGCTGCAGCTTCTATGCTTCTAGAAAAAACTTGGAGAGTTTTCAACTTGAAAAACTTAAAGGGGTGGCTGGGTTATGGTGTGGCTGCTGGCGTAATAATTGCGGCTATTCCACTCCTTTGGCAGAGTTACGAATCCTATGTACCTGAAAAAGATGAAGTAGAAAAAGTCTATATCAGCAGTGGTTACTGGAATTATCAGGAGCTTATTGATCATGAACGTGATGTTCCTTACATCACCACAGATGAGGGAGTCCAATCCGCTCTAAACCTTCATAATCAGCTTATTGAGGTAAGTGACCCTTTGAAAGATGGAGAGGATTCTTTCTTTTTCGTATATGAATTGAAGGATGGCAGTAAAGTCTATCGTCAATACCAAATAAGTGAAGAGCGCGTAAGAGAAGAGAAAAAAGCCGTCTATGAAACGGAAGAATACAAGAGTATTGAATATCCAGTCCTAAGTCTTGATTCTTCTGAAATCGATCAGTTGTTGATCCACCCGAACGCAGGTCCAGGAGGAGAAGAGTTGTACGACCCTGAAAAAATCTCGGCCTTTATGGAAGCACTGAAGCGGGACATTAACGATCTCTCTTATGACCAGATGGTGGCACCGAGAGGTCTGTCTTCAGGAGTATCCTTTACTGTGGATGGCCAGCGTGATAATCCATATCATGCTCAACTCTTCCCATCGTATGAAAATACCATCGAGTGGATGAAGCAAGAAGGGGTTTATGAACAAATGATGATTCAATCAGAAGACATTCATCGAGTTGAAGTTTACGAGTGGCCTGAGAATCGTGATTATGATCATGACTATGTACATTATGTGTTTGATCGGTTAAAAGAAAGTGGTGTAGAACCCCTGGAGGTCACTAATAAAGATCAGGTTGAAGCCCTCCTCCAAGGGAGAGAAAATCAAGAAGATGGAAAGTATATCGTCGCTTTCTATTTTGATGAACGTAACACCAATCACTATGATCTCTTAAGTTTCGATGAAGGTGACGCGCCGAACTTTATAAAGGAACACTTCGAATAAAGGGAGAGATACAGGAAGATGGACTTTTGTCAGATGTATGAACAATATTATCATCGTGTCTATTACACAGCTTTAAAAGTGACAAAGAACCCTAGTTCAGCCGAAGATATCCTTCAAGAAACCTTTATAAAAGCGTACAATAAACTCGATGAAGTCCGTGAAGAAGGGAAGGTGGGAGCATGGCTTTCCACCATCGCCCACCGGAAAGCGATTGACCTTTTGCGCAAAGAAAAGAAGGCGGTCCTTTTGCCGATAGAGGAAATGCCGGTACCTCAACCTTTCTACGAGAATGCTGGATCTGATGTCGAACATATATGTGAATGCCGTCATCTTGAAGAAGACATCAAGAAGCGGATCAGCACATTGTCCCCTAAGCTTCGTGCGGTGTTTCAATTAAGTTACGATAAACAACTGCAAGAAAAGGAAATCGCCCAAACGCTCCATATCACACAAGCGGCCGTTAAATCACGCCTTCACCGGGCAAGGCAGGCCATGAAAGGGAAGCTGGGTGAAGTAATACACCATTACTCTACGGCATAGTTCAAAAGCAGGACCTCAAATCGGAGGTTCTGCTTTTTTTAACGGTGGATGTTATATTTTTTTGTATGAGGAGATAGAAAGAAGGAGGTGAATGATTTGAGAAATACGTATCTTTGGTGTTTGATCATTTTACTGTTCATATTGACGGGGTGTACAAATAAACAACAGTCCCTGCCATTACCTGAGAGGGAAGGGGACATCCACTTTCAGGCCTTTGTGGAGGAAGTGCCGACTGAAGGAGAGTCGGATCCAGAATATGAACGGATGTATGATCTTGTAGCCAAAATGCAAGGGAATGAAGCGATCGACCTTACTCAGGTGGACGTTCAAGTGAAAAAAGAAGCTCCTATACAAGCGCATGGAGAAGAAATTGTTCGTTTCCCGACCTATTTCATTTTAAATCGAGAAGGAATTGTGTTGAAGACGACGAACTTGGATGAAGTAGCAGAATATATAGATCGTGCAGGCGCACTAGATTAAATTAAATAGAAAGGAGGGGAGATCGTGACCATTCTATCTTTTCTCGCTATTTTAGGGGTAGGGATTGGAGCAGGTTTTATTAACGTCATCGCAGGTGGAGGGTCTCTTTTAACACTGCCTATACTCATTTTCTTCGGGCTGCCTTCCGCCGTAGCCAATGGTACCAACCGAATTGCGTTGATGGCACAGAACATTGTCGCCATCGCCTCTTATCGTAAAGACGGCTATTTTGATGGCAAATTCAGTCTCCTATTAGCTATACCGGCTCTCATCGGTTCGATCGTTGGTGCACAAATTGCGGTGAATATCCCGGATGATCTATTCAATCGTATTCTATCCATTGTCATGATTGTGGTTTTAGTGATCATGATATGGAAACCTCACAAAAACCTGTCCGCAGCAAGCGGCCAGAACTCCCGGATGAAAAAGATAGGTTTGGTTCTTATCTTCTTTTTTATAGGCATCTATGGAGGGTTCATCCAAGCAGGTGTAGGCTTTGTGATTATAGCAGCGCTGACCTTAGTGACTGGCTTGTCTTTAGTGAAGATTAATAGCATCAAGGTTTTTGTCGTTGCCGTTTATACATTGTCGGCCTTGGTGGTTTTCGTCGTCAATGATCAGATTCATTGGGGGTATGGAATTACGCTGGCCATCGGTACGAGTCTCGGTGCATTCTTAGGAAGCAAATTTGCGGTCAAGCATGGGGACAAGTGGATCCAAAGGTTCCTTATCGTCGCCGTCATTGCCATGGCGATCAGGCTATTCTTCTTTACATAAAACCGGTCTGCTAAAAGTTTTTCTACAAAATGGCAAGATTGCGAGAGACATCGTTTAGAGGCTTCTATAATAAGAGGGATTCCCACTCCCACTAGCGAATAGTTAAGTATCACTGTCAGGGAGTGAAGAATTGTGCTTAGTAAAGTAGGTCAAATTATGTTGTATGTGAACAACCAGGAGGAATCCGTAAATTTTTGGAAAGAGAAATTAGGGTTCGTAGTAGTTTCTGAAGAAAATAACGGGAAAGGAATGAGATGGATTGAGGTTGGTCCCAAAGAGGGAGTAGAAACAACCATTGTTCTTCACAATAAAGAAGTGGTTGCAAAAATGTCTCCAGACCTCAACCTTGATCCACCTTCCTTAATGTTTTTCACGGATCATTTTGAGCAGCTTCATCGTGATTTGTTAAACAGAAAAGTGACCGTAGGAGAAATTGTTCCTATGCCGACGGGCAGGGTATTTAATTTTGCGGACAATGAAGATCAGTATTTTGCTGTTATGGAAAATAAATAATATGGGATTTTAAATGAATCATAGAGGATTGAAAAAAGACCAGAGTGTTCTGGTCTTTTTTTGCTTATAAAGCTGGCGTCGGGGTTGGTTCTGCGTACCCATTTTCGTACGTAGAATCAATCTTTTCGCGAATCTCTTTTATTGATTTACCATCCTGATAATCGATGATGGACTGTGCAGCAATCTCCATACAAACACCGCATTTTGTGCCGTGATCGTCCCAAACGATGCTGCCATCTTCATTGGTTTTGTTTACAAAGCAGTCATAATTGTCCCGATGCCCTACACTCTCGCCGCATCCGCAGTAGCAAGGGATATTTTCCAACAGTTCTTTACTCTGGGCGGCAGCCATATAGATGTCATGCATTTCCTGTGGTTTTTCATCCATGAATGATGGAAGGGTCGTCACAGATGCTGTCTCTTCTCTGATGTCGCCATTGACGTGTTCGATATGGGCTTCTTCTTCGGCTTCGGAAGAGCACCCGGAAAGGGCGGTACCAATCAAAAGCGTAAGGATAAGGAATAGTGATTTTTTCATAAAAAGGCACCCTCTTCATATTGATAGTTTCATCATAAAGAGGGTGGCATGAAGTTTCAATGTTTTTCAATAAAGTTCGTTCATCAGTCACATTTATTTTCCGAACGAAGATAGGAATTTCACGCGGTCGCCCATAGGAGGGACGTTATCATCAACGAGAGATACTTCTAAGACAGCCGGACCTTCGGCGTTTAGAATGGCTGATAAGTTCTCATCATTGAGATCTTCCATGGATTCAATACGCGCATTTGGCACGCCGAGCGATGCAGCCATCTGGGAGATATTGACTTCTTCCTGTCCAAAGCGCTCATGGGCGCGTTTGTATTGAAGCGTATGCCCATGATGGACCATGCCGAGTCTGGAGTTATTCATGACGATAAATAAAACAGGGATGTCGTATTCTTTCGCTGTCAGAAGTTCCATGCCGTGCATGAAGAAACACCCGTCCCCCGTAATGCTTACGGTTGGACGTTCTGGGTCAGCAAGTTTTGCTCCAATGGCACTTCCGATTCCACTTCCCATCGCTCCGAAGTGGACATTGATATCAAAGGAATCTTCACTTTTTACACCCATGTAGTGGACGACGTAAGCCATAAATTCACCGATGTCGATTGTGAAACGAGTATCGGCAGGAAGCTTTTCCTGCAAGGACCATAAGACGTTTTGTGAGTTGAACTCTTCGGTCACATCTGGAACGGCAGAATCCATAGCCGGGAAGGGTGCCCGTTTAACACCTAACCCGTTCAATGCTGTGATTAAAGAGGATACCGTTACATCGATGTCTCCATGAAGCGGATGGTCCACGGGATATTTTCTGTTGAAAACGGTCGCGTCATAATCGACTTGAATAAGTGTCCGGTTCTTCGTAATATTTGGGTTCCAATTGTTCGTGGCTGTTTCTCCAAGACTTGAGCCAAGCACAAGTACGGTTTCTTCTTTTCCATGATTAATCAGATCGGATGCCTCTTCATGTCCGGCAAAACCGAAGATTCCTCTCTTCAAAGGGTGATGGTCGGGAATGAACCCTTTGGCTTGAGGACTTGTGACAATCGGCCAGTTCAATGTTTCGGCAAGTTCAAGAACATCATCCACTGCCCCACGAATCCCTTGTCCTACGAATAGGAAGCCACTTTCACTTGATGCGAGCGTTTTCGCTGTTTCTAAGACCACCTCATCCGTTGGAAGCAATGGCGTTCGTTGGGGAAACGTCGGAATGGCTGGTTCCAGAATGTCTGTCAATTGAACATCAATCGGCATGGCGATGTGGACGGGCCCGGGGACTCCTGTCAAAGCGATCTCCACGGCTTTGTGAATTTCGGGAAGCAGGTCTTCTGCACGGTCGACTCTCTGACTGTATTTCGTGACAGAATGGTAAAGCGGGTCGGCATGTAACTCTTGAGAAGCGTTCAAACCGACAGTGTCTACAGGAACCGCTCCTGTTAAAAATAGTACAGGGAGGTGTTCACGCATGGCATTCGCTGCCCCTGTCACAAGGTTTGTTCCTCCAGGGCCGCTGCTTCCAATACATACACCGAGGGAGTCCGAATACTTTGCATAAGCAGCTGCCATATAAGACGCGGCCCCTTCATGTTTGGTAACAATTGGTGTGATCGACGGAGTATCGTAAAGTTCATCAAAGAAAGCATTCACAGATCCTGCCGGTATTCCGAAAATATAAGATACCTCACCAGCAACCAAGTAATCCAACACAGCACGAACAGATTTCATAGCCTTATCCCCTTTTTATTAATGATTTTAAAAAATGATCTTCAAATGTTTCCGCTTGTAACGGATGACTGTAATAAAACCCCTGGATCCAATGACAACCGTGCTCTGCAAGGAAAGCGGCCTGATCTGCTCGTTCAACCCCTTCTGCGATCACGTTGAGCTGCAGGCTGTCAGCAAGGGTGATGATGGTTTTTGTAATCGCCGCATTGTTCCGATTTGTTGTGACGTCGTTAATAAAGGATTTGTCGATTTTTAAAGTATCGACAGGGAAATCTTTTAAATAGCCAAGGGAAGAATACCCCGTACCAAAATCGTCAATGGAAATTTGGATACCGAGTTCTTTCAATCGGCCGATTGTTTTTAATGTGTGATCCGTATTATGGATGATTAAATTCTCCGTTAGTTCAAGTTCAAGGTGCTTAGCGGGGAGGCCGGTTTCTTCTAATATGTCAGCCACCGTAAGCACAAGGTTCTGTTGATTGAATTGTTGAGGAGATAAATTAGCGGATACGATCAAGTCCGTATATCCTGAGGACACCCATTTATTCATTTGCTGACACGCTTTCCGTATGACCCATTCTCCAAGGTTTGTAATGAGACCGGTTTCCTCTGCGAGAGGAATGAAATGGCCGGGAGGGAGGGTGCCAAGCTGTGGGTGATTCCACCGGATCAGCGATTCCATACCAATGAGCTTTTCTGTACGTACATCGAATTTAGGCTGGTAATACAGTTCAAATTCATCATGTCTTTGTAATGCCTTGAAAAGATCATTCTCAAGCTGGATTTGTTCGAACGTGCGACTCTCAATTTCTGGTGAAAACAGCTGATATTGATTGCCAGACAGGTCTTTCGCTTTGTACATAGCGACATCCGCATGTTTAATCAACGTCTCGACGGTATCACCGTTTTCCGGGAAAAGACTGATGCCGATACTTGTTTTGATGGAAATCTCCTGATCCCCGATTACAAAAGAATCATTGAAGGCTTCAAGGATTCTTTTCGCACATTTCACGGCTCCTTCTTCCCGGTCAATCGTCGGCAGGAGGATGATGAACTCGTCCCCGCCTTGTCTCGAGACGGTCGCTCCGTTTGGCACAGCCTTTTGCAGGCGCTCTGCCACATTCAGCAAGACCTTGTCTCCAAAACTATGTCCAAAAGTATCATTGATTTTCTTAAATCGATCAAGGTCGAGGAAAAGAATAGCTAAAGGTTTATCCGTCAGTTCTGCATATTGAAGGGCCTGGTTCAGTCTGTCTTGGAACAGCACCCGGTTTGGCACGTTTGTAACACTGTCATAATAAGCATGGTATTTTATTTTTTCTTCCATTTGCTTCCTCGAAGTTACATCTTTGAAAGTGACAACATACCCGATGGTGAGATTGTTTTCTAGTTTAGGAGTGATGACATACTCCACGGGGAAGTTCTCCCCGGACTTTTTATAAAAGAAATGATCCTTGTCCGTATGGTCACCTTTTTGCTCGTAATGTTCCAAAAACGTTTGTTGATCATCAAAGATTTGAGAATAAGGAGCACCTATGATCTCCTTTTCATTCTCATAACCTAATAATTGTGTTGCTGAAGGGTTAGCGAAGGTGATTTGGCCATCCAAGTCGATTCCGAAAATTCCTTCTCCTGCTGAATTCAAAATCAGGTCCTTATCACGGCTGATCTGCGTCAGTTCAGAAATGGCTTCTTCAAGCTCGTCATTTTTCTGAATCAGTTCTGAGGTACGGTCTTGAATGATCATTTCCTGCTTCTCCATATACAACAGGTTGAAAAGGACAGGGGCCGTTGTATCCACGATTGATTCAGCCAATTGGCAGGCAGAGTCAGTGTAGATATGTCCGGGTTCTTTAAGGTTCACGACCGCAATCGCACCAAGCACTTCACCGAGGGAGACGAGAGGGATCATATATAAGCCTTTCATCCCGAACCTTTCGCATATTTCCTTATTCGTCCGAGGGTCCTCAAAAACGTCCGGGATCAGAATGGATGTCTTTGTATGGGTGACTTCCTGGAATATCGGATCCTCTCTATGGTTGAACTGAGCTTTCTGATGGGTTTCTTTCCAGTCTTCTTCTGTCCACTCACTTTCTTTACTAAGACTCGCAGGCTTCAGCTTGTGTTCTGCAATGGGGTCTATGAAATGGGCGCCGATATTCGGATTGTCCAGGACTTCTCCAAGATAATAGAAGCATTTGTCCAGCGCTTCTTGTAAAGAGGAACATAAGGAAAGGTCACGTGTGACATTGAGCAACAGTTGTTTTTCGCTGATCAATTTCTCTTTACGTGTCAGGTTGTTTGCATTTCTGATCGCTACAGCGGCCATGTTGACGTAAGCTTTCACGGATTCGATTTCCGATTCTGTCAAATTCATCGGTGTCCCGTAATCAAATAAAAACACGAGGCCGTAGAGTTCATCTTCATATGAAATCGGGGCGACGAGCAGAGAATTGATTTTAAACGCCTGTATGGCCCGTTGATCGGGACGGTCATCTTTGGATGTATCCGGTATGTAAATGGTTTTTCTTGTTTCGATGACCTCTTTAGCGAGGAGGTCATACTCCGGGTCCACGATGTGCATATCAAGGGTCATTCCATTGATCAAGGCCGGTTTTCCGACATAGCCTTGATAGGTACCATCCTCACGAGGCAGGTAAATGCCGACAGAATCGCACCGCATGATTTCTTCAGATATGGCTGTGACCACGTGTTCTAATACATCGCGTAAATCATGCTCGGTATTGATGAGCTGTGTGATTTGAGCGAGACGAGAATATCTAGTTTGTTCTTCAGCCATTGAAAAACCTCCATAGTTGTCATATTTTGATAAAGTTCGACTATTATAACGAACTTCCTGCATTTGAAGCGTAACTTTTACAAAAAAACAAAGAAACAGGCACAAAAGGGGACTTTTGCGCCTGTTTTCTTACAATAAATTCAAAATAGCGCCGGCACCGACACCAATCAATACGATCGCCCAGGCTGGGACTTTGAAGAAGTGTAAAAGAGCGAAAAGAATGGCAGCTAGTGCAAAGTCTGCTCCCTCCATAATCGAACTTTTCAGCACAGGGTCATAAAAAGCTGCAAGAAGAATGCCAACAACACTTGCGTTCACTCCTGTAAGGACGCCCTGGAAGGCTGGACGCTTTCTCAATTCATTCAAAAATGGCAGAGCCGCCATCAAAAACAAGAAGGATGGCAGGAAGATGCCTGCAGTTGCTACAAGGGCGCCTCCAATGCCTTCAATCATCGTCCCAAGGTAACTAGAGAAGGTGAACAATGGCCCTGGAACCGCCTGCGCCATTCCATAACCAGCAAGAAATTCATTCGCCGTCAGCCATCCGGTCGGCACCACTTCACGTTCAAGCATCGGCAAGACGACATGGCCGCCGCCAAATACGAGGGAACCGACACGGAAGAACGTATCGAAGAGTTGAATCAGCATGCTTTCGGTGTTTCTTGCAAGCATCGGTAAAAAGGCAAGCAGGGCGACAAGTACGCCAAGAGAGGCGACACCGACCTTTTTTGAAAACGTCACAGGGAATGGCTGGATCTTGGATTCCACCATACTTGAAAACATTCTCCATCCGAATAATCCAGCAGCGAGAATGATCAAAAGCTGCATCCAGGCGGATGGATATAGGAGTAAGATAAGGGCGGATACTAACGCTATGGCAATCCGCGGGCGGTCAGGGGTCAGTTTTTTCCCCAGCCCGATCAAGGCGTGCAGAACGACAGCAGCTGCGACGACCTTCAAGCTGTGAATGAAGTTCGCATCCGCGAGATCGAACGATTGGTATAACAGAGCGAAAAGGACAAGAACAATGATGGATGGCACGGTAAAGCCAATCCATGAGATGATACCGCCGAGCAGTCCTCCGCGCAGCATACCGATGGCAATTCCAACCTGACTGCTTGCAGGTCCGGGCAGGAATTGACAAAGGGCGATGATGTCCGCATACGTTTTGTCATCGAGCCATTTTTTTCTGTCGATATACTCATCTTTGAAGTAAGCCAGGTGCGCAACCGGACCACCGAATGATGTTAATCCAAGCTTTGTTGATGCTTTGAAGATTTCCAAGAGAGAACCTTTTGGTTTACTCATTATCGATATTCCTCCAATCTTTTCCTAAAATTTCTTCCGCCAGTTCACGGACTTGTTCTCTTCCTTCAGCAAGCACTTGCCTGCCTTTATCCGTAATGACGTAATATTTTCTGATCTTTCCTTCCACTTTTTCTTCGTATTTCTCAAGCAATTCGTCTTTGTGGAGCTGTTTCAGTGTAGGATAAAGGGTCCCTGGACTGATGTCATAGCCGTGGGAAGCCAGCTCTTCCATGAGGAACGCTCCATAGATTGGTTCAATGCTTGCGTGATAGAGAATGTGGATTTTAATCGATCCTAAGAAAAAGTCTCTCAGCACGGAAAGCACCTCCTGTATCGAAATCCGATATCAATATACGATATTGTAGAAAGAAAAACAATAAAAAACGCGCAAACTTTACGAAGTTTGCGCGAATCTTTACGTTCTATTTACTTAACGTGTCTACCATTTGATCGATACTCATTTCATGGGCGATGACACCGTCAATCGTCCAGTGACTCGGGTCGTTCATCTCGTACACCTGGCCGTTTTGAACAGCAGGAGTGTTCTGCCATACGGAGCTGTTTTCAAGGATTTCGAATCCTGGCTCGCCTTCGTTACCAATTAAGAATATGTGATCAGCATCCAATTCCCCAAGTTTTTCAAGGGCAACAGGGTTCCATTGCTCACCTTCTTCCGGAAGACTTTGCAGGAATTCCGGTTTAGCGATTCTCATCTCATTGTAGAAAATGTCTGCGCCATAACGGTTTTCATCAAACACATAGAACTGCTCGCCCATCGTCCAGACGAACGCGATAGATTCATCGCCGATGTTTTCTTTGATTGTCGCAGATGCTTCTTCTACTTTTTGGTCAAAATCAGACAGCACTTGTTCCGCTTTGTCTTGTTTGTTCAGGATTTTGCCCATTGTTGTCAGCTGTTTCCGCCAATCGGCACCTGTTTCTTCATCAAAGACATACGTGTTGGCAATGCTGGAATAGTCTTCGTAACTTCCGTTCTGCAATGCTGAAGGGGCACTGAAGATAATGAGATTAGGGTTTTGTTCAATGGCTTGTTCAATTGGCAGATCCCAGCCAATTTTCGGTACGCCTTCAAGCTGTGGCTGCAAATAATTCAGGACCGTCTCACCAATGGACCACTGAGCAACAGGCTTTTCACCTAAAGCCACGAGTGAATCTTCTAGATAAGGAGCAAGAATGCGTTCAGGCTTTTCTTTTAGTGTAATCTCACCCATCGCATGTGTAAGTGTACGTTCGCTTGTTTCCTCGCTGTTTTCTTCGCTCGTGGCTTCATCAGACTCGCCATTTGCGGATGATGTATCTTCACCGTCACTGCTGCACCCTGTCGCTAATAGGACGAGAAGCAGTAAACCGGTTATGTAAAGGGTTACTTTTTTCGACATTTGTTTGTTCCTCCTAAGAAATATGTGATAAGATAATGATAATCATTATCATTGAATGTGTCAATTCATTATAGTAGATACATAGGTAGAGAGGGTCGCTGGCAGTGGAAGAACGAACGAGAGAAGCAAACAAAGAGTTGAATGAAGTAACGAGAAAAGTATGGCGTGCGGCCGTTCTTTTTACAGGTGGTATGATCGTATTAGCTGTCGCGATGGCCTTATCGATTTCTGTCGGGGTAACTGAAATCTCCATCCGTACGGTTTGGAATTCGCTTGTCGCTTTTTCCCCAGAGTCTACGAACCATGCCGTCATTCGTGAGCTGCGCATGCCACGGGCTTTAGCGGGTGCCCTTGTCGGTGCGTTTTTAGCTGTGTCCGGTGCGGTCATGCAGGGGCTGACGAGAAACCCTCTTGCTTCCCCGTCCATTATGGGGGTTACGCATGGGGCGGCGTTTGCCTTAATTTTGACGATCGTCTTTTTCCCTGCCGTCAGTAACATCGGAATGACAGCGGCTGCTTTTATTGGGGCAGGACTCGGGGTGATCCTCGTTTTTGCGGTAGGATCCTTTTCTAAAGGTGGTCTCACACCGGCAAAGTTAGCTCTTGCTGGTGTCGCCATTGGCGGCATGCTGAGTTCACTGTCCTCGGCCATTTCTTTACACTTTCAGGTGGCCAAACAAATGAGCTTCTGGTATGCCGGTGGACTAGCTGCAACGGACTGGATTTCTGTGCAGATCTTGCTCGTTGCAGGAGCGATTGGATTGACCCTCGCTGTTTTGATTTCTAAATCCGTCACGATTCTGAGTCTCGGTGATGAGGTTTCCAAAGGCCTTGGTCAAAACACATTCCTTGTTAAAGCCCTCGGCGTCATCGTTGTTTTCGTTTTAACCGGAGCGGCTGTTTCTGTAGCGGGAACGGTCGGGTTTATCGGCCTTGTTATCCCTCACGTGTCGCGTTTTTTCGTAGGGCCCGATTACCGGCTGATCATCCCCGTCTCTGCGGTGCTCGGCAGTTTGCTGCTTGTGCTTTCAGATATCGGAGCAAGGCTCGTCAACGCTCCTTACGAAACACCAGTCGGAGCTATTACGGCATGTATCGGGGTCCCATTTTTCCTTTACCTTGCTCGTGGTGAAGGGAGGGGATCCTTATGAAAAAGACACGTTTTTCTTTCGTGATGGCTGTGCTGTTTCTTTTCCTAAGCTTCATGGTTCTCATCAGTTTGAATATGGGTGTCGTTAAAATTGCCCCTCTGGACGTTTTAAAAACATTCATCGGACAAGGGACCGACCGCCAGGAACTGGTGCTTTTTAATTTTAGACTTCCATCCATGGTCCTTGCTTTATTTGTCGGCGCAGGCCTTGCCGTGTCTGGAGCGATCCTCCAGGGAGTCACGCAAAACGACCTTGCCGACCCGGGCATTCTCGGAATTAATACGGGTGCAGGATTTGCTGTCATTTTATATATTTTCTTTTTCCAACAGTCGATGGCGATGGTGACCGGTTTCGGCATTTACATTTTGCCATTGTTTGCCCTCATCGGTGCGTTCATTGCGGCTTTCCTTGTATATGCGCTGGCTTGGAAAAAAGGAGTTAATCCCATCCGCCTCATCCTTGTCGGAATTGGTGTGAACGCAGGTTTCAGCGCCATACTTATCATTTTTCAAGTGAAAATGAACCCACAGGATTTCAATCAGGCGCTCGTCTGGTTAGCAGGGGATTTGTGGATGGGCAATTGGAATCTTGTGTTTGTCATTGTGCCGCCCATCCTCTTGATGATCGGTTGGACAATCTATAAGTCTCGAACGCTGAACGTCATGAATTTAGGAGATTCTATGTCAATGGGACTCGGCATTCAAGTGGAAAAAGCGCGTCGGACGTTTTTACTGCTTGCTGTCGGTCTTGCCGGTTTATCTGTAGCCGCAGGCGGCGGGATCGCCTTCCTTGGGCTTGTTGCCCCGCATATCGCCCGCAGAATCGTCGGACCCGGGCATCAACGGATGATTCCTGCTGCTGCATTGATCGGGGCCATATTTTTAGTCGTGGCTGATACGATTGGAAAAAATATCATCGCCCCTGCAGAAATTCCTGTGGGGATCGTCGTGTCGATTGTCAGCACCCCTTATTTTGTCTATTTGCTTATGAAAACCCAATAGAAAAAGGAGTTCACGTCCATGGAAGAGTTGTACGATGTAACAGTAATTGGTGGAGGAACGACAGGTTTATATGCTGCTTTTTATAGTGGAATGAGAGATTTAAAGACAAAAGTGATTGAGTACCAGCCACAGGTCGGGGGCAAGGTTTCCTTTTTCTATCCGGAGAAGAAAATCTATGACGTCGGTGGATTTCCAGGCATTACAGGCGAAGATCTTGTCACTAACGTCAAGGAACAGGCGGAAATGATCGATCCTGCTTTTGTGACGGGTGTGAAAGTGACATCTTTTGATAAAAAGGAAGATGGGACTCTGGTCCTGGAAACAGATGACGGACAAATGCATCATACGAAGACCGTGATTGTAGCTTCTGGTCTTGGCACGTTTGAAATGCAGCCGCTTGAAGTAAAAGGCAGCGAGCATTATGACGGCAAGCAAATTCACTACACTATACAAAACCTTGAACAGTATCACGGGCAGAAGGTTGCGGTCGTTTCGCAAAACCGTGTCGGCATTGACTGGTCGCTCGCTCTCGAAGGGGTTGCTGACGAGGTTCACCTTCTTAATCGCGGTGATGAATTCAAAGCGGTTTATGAACAGGATGTCGAAAAGGTCGAAGCCTCTTCTGTTCATATCCATAAAAATAAGAAGATTGAAGAGCTGCGAGGGGATGAAACTCTGAAAGAAGCGGTTCTTCAAGACGGATCCGTGCTTGAGGTCGATCATATCCTCGTCTATGAAGGCTTGCAAATCGATAAGAGCTTATATGACGAATGGGGGTTGGATACGGACAAAGGAAGAATCCCTGTTTCGACAGATATGTGTGCGAGCATGGAAGGAGTTTTTGTTGCTGGTGACGCCGCTGTATATCCAGCGAAAACGATGCTTATTGCTTCTGGGTTCAATGAAGCGATGGCAGCGGTGAACAGTGCCGCCAAGCATCTGGATCCGAAAGCGAAATCACAAGTGTACAGCACCGTCATTTATAAGCATCAATAAGAAAAACGCCGAACGCAGCTGATGCTGTCGTTCGGCGTTTTTTCTATTGAAAGGGCTCGGCTGGATGGTCAGATGCCAATAAAAAGGGGAAAGCCGCTCATAAGTTTCCAAGAGGATATTGATAAAAGCGCTCAATCCACTGATAAATGCTCAAAAGTAACCGATAAAAGCATTCATCCCACCGATAAATGACTAAAACCCACTGATAAAAGCATCCAACCCACTGATAAACCAAACCACCAATCTAACCTTACATCACATTAAAGTAACGCGCTTCTGGATGAGCGAAAACCATCGCTGTAACCGATGCTTCCGGCTCCATCATGCATTCTTCCGTCAGCTCAATACCGATCTCCTCCGGCCGAATGAGCTCGAACAACTTCTTCTGATCCTCAAGCTCAGGGCAGGCCGGATAACCGAAAGAGTAGCGCTGACCTTGATACTTGGCGGAAAAGCGTTCCTGCATCGTGAAGTCCGTCGGGTCAGGAAATCCCCATTTGTCGCGGATCTTCTGGTGCACCTGTTCAGCGAGACCTTCCGCCGTCTCAAGAGCAAGTGCCTGCAGCGCATGGCTTTCTAAGTAGTTTCCCTGCTCTTTCAATTCCACTGCTCGTTTCCGGATACCTTTTCCGGCTGTCACTGCAAAGAACCCGACATAATCCATTTCGCTACTCTCGACAGATCGCAAGTAGTCCGCCAGGCAGAGGAACGGTTCTTTATTTTGGCGAGGGAAGGTGAACCGCTCAATGATCGTCTGGTGATCGTTCGGGTCATAAATGAGCACCTGATCACCGTTGGACTGAGCTGGGAAAAAGCGGTACATAGCAGAGGGCTGGATCCAATTTTCCACTTTCGCACGTGTGAGTAACCCATCTACGACACTTTTCAAATGAACCGCTTTTTCGTTTCCTTCTGCAAGCAGTTTGTCGAATCTTCCTTTCAAACCAAGATGGTGTCCAATCAACATCTGCATATTGATGTATGGTTCAATATGGGCGACCGGGTGATTCCGGATGATGTGCTTATCGAAATCATGCGGTTTGAATACAGGCACCGTTGTGGACACCGTAGATTTCGGCTTCACAGCCACAGCCGTCCCGCCGCGGTCCCTGGGGGCGGCGCTCGCCGCACGGGTAAGGGCAGCTGCTTTCTTTTCTTCCTGTTCTTGTAAAAATTGACCCCGCTGCTCATCATTGCTGAGCTGATTGGAGATCGAAAGACCATCCATCGCATCTTTCGCATACAGAACAGGGCCTTCATATTCGGGCGAAATTTTCGTGTGCGTAAACTTCCGTGACAAAGCAGCCCCTCCGACGAGAATCGGCAGGGAAATGTTCTGCTGTTTCAAGTCCTGGGCGGTCAGTACCATCTGCTGAGCGGATTTGACGAGCAGTCCGGATAGTCCAACAATCGTCGGCTGTTCCTTTTTGATCTGCTCGATCAGTTCCGCAGGGGTCACTTTGATGCCCAAGTCGACGACTTCAAAGCCGTTGTTGCTTAAAATGATCTCTACGAGGTTTTTACCAATGTCATGGACATCGCCTTTGACAGTGGCAAGCAGGACTTTTCCTTTTTTATTCGAAGAATCATCTGCTTCCATATGAGGTTCCAGGTAAGCGACAGATGTCTTCATGACCTCCGCGCTCTGCAGAACTTCTGCTACGATCAGCTGGTTGTCATTGAAGAGCCGGCCGACCTCCGCCATGCCGTCCATCAAGGGTCCGTTAATGATGGCGAGTGGCGTATCGTATTCGGACAGTGCCTGTTCCAGGTCAGGCAGCAAGCCTTCTTTTGTACCTTCTACAACGTAATGAGCGAGGCGCTCGGCAAGAGTCATCGTCGAAGTCGGCACTTTGGTTTCCTTTTTCTTTCCTCTGTAAAAAGCTGTGAAAGAAGCGAGCGTTTTATCATCCGTTTTGAAAAGCAGCTCATCCGCCAAATTGATTTCTTCCTGATTGATGGAGGCATAACGCTCAAGCTTTTCGGTGTTGACGATGGCGTAGTCCAGTCCTGCTTTCGTACAGTGGTACAAATAAACGGCGTTCAATACTTCGCGGCCGACAGGAGGGAGACCGAATGAGACGTTACTGACACCAAGGACCGTCTGGCAGAGCGGCAGATGTTCTTTAATGAGCCGTATTCCATCAATGGTCGCTTCTGCTGAACCGATATATTGCTCATCACCAGTGCCGACAGGGAAGACAAGCGGGTCGAAAATGATATCCTGTGGATTGATGTTGTAATCTTCAACGAGAATATCGTGTGATCGCTTGGCGATTTCAAGCTTTCTTTCCGCCGTTACGGCCATTCCTTTTTCATCGATCGTTCCCACCACGAGAGCTGCTCCGTATTGTTTCACAAGGGGAAGCACTTCTTTAAAACGCTCTTCTCCGTCTTCCAAATTGATGGAGTTGATGATGACTTTTCCTTGAGAGTAGGTGAGCGCTTTTTCAATGACATCCACGTCGGTCGAGTCGATGACGAGTGGCACTTTGACTTTGTTGACGACCTGCTTCATGAAAGTTTCCATGTCCTCGATCTCATCCCGGTCCGGATCGGCGAGGCAGATGTCGATGACCTGCGCGCCTTTCTTCACTTGGGCACGGGCAATTTCGGACGCCTCTTCAAATTTTCCTTCAGCAATCAGACGCTTGAATTTCCGTGAACCGATGACATTCGTACGCTCACCCACAAGGATCGGACGATCGCCGGGGTCATCGTAAATTAATGGTTCGATGCCTGAAACGGCGTGGGCATGGTCGGAAGGTGCTACCCGAGGCTTGAAACCTTTTACCGCTTCTGCAATGGCACGGATGTGATCCGGTGTTGTCCCACAGCAGCCACCGACCACATTCAGCCAGCCTTTTTCAGCAAAACCAGCGACTTTGGCAGCCAGTGATTCTGGTGTTTCGTGATAATTACCTTCTTCATCTGGAAGGCCTGCGTTCGGATAACAGCTGACGGCGGACGTGGCGAGATCTGATAATGAACGAAGGTGATCGCGCATGAACTCAGGCCCTGTCGCACAATTGAGTCCGACAACGATTGGTTTCATATGTTCAAGCGAAAGATAAAAGGCTTCGATGCTTTGACCGGCAAGTGTCGTCCCCATCGGTTCGATCGTACCGGAAACAATTAGGGGCAGATCTTTTCCTAACGATTCTTTAGCTTTTGTTATGCCGAGAAAAGCGGATTTGACATTGAGCATATCCTGGGACGTCTCTAATAAAAGGAGGTCGACCCCGCCCTTGATGAGTCCGCGGGCTTGTTCTTCATAAGCCTTGGCCAATGCTTCAAATGTTGTCCCACCGGTCACAGAAAGAGTTTTTGTTGTCGGCCCCATGGCCCCAGCTACAAAGCGGGGGCGGTCCGGTGTATGGAAGCGGGCAGCGGCTTTTTTCGCGATTTTAGCGGCTTCGATATTGATTTCTTCAGCCAGATGACCAAGGTTATATTCGTCCAGGACGAGGTCGGTCGCCCCGAAGGTGTTCGTTTCAATAATGTCCGCACCTGCTTCAAGATAGCGGGAATGGATCTGGTCTAAGAGGTCGGGGTAGGTCAGATTTAAATATTCGTTACAGCCGTCGTATTCTTCTCCGCCGAAATCATCGGGGGAGAGGTCGGCTTCCTGCAGCATCGTTCCCATGGCGCCATCGAGAATGAGAATGCGTTGTTTGAGTTGTTCGTTAAACGATGTGGATGCCATTGGCCATCTTCCTTTCTCGTTCTGCCGTTTGCTGTTTAATATAGTTCGTCAATTCAACAGTCATTTCGTATCGTAAAAAGGGGGTGATCAAGTAGATGCCATTGAATAGGTCGAGGGCTGTATCAATGAGAGATTTCGAGATGCTGATCCCCTCAGCCTGTGCTTGTTCTTTGTCTGAACCGGCAAGCTCCATTTTTTCAAGTACCTCAGGAGCAAGCGTGATCCCAGGCACTTCGTTGTGTAGAAATTCAGCGTTCCGCGCGCTTGTCAGGGGCATGATTCCGATATAAATAGGCGCGTCGATATGTTTCGTTGCTTCATAAACTTCAATGATCTGCTTTTCATTGAATACAGGCTGACTGATAAAGTAGTCGGCTCCGTATTTGATTTTCTTCTCCAGGCGTCCCACCGCACGGTTCAAGTTGCGTACATTCGGGTTGAATGCAGCGGCTACTGAGAAGGAGGTGCTTTCCCCTAGATTCTTTCCGGAAAATGAAATTCCCTTGTTCATTTGCTTGATGTAATGGATTAAATCAAAAGAGTTCAAGTCATACACCGATGTGGCACCAGGGAAATCCCCGATTTTCGTCGGATCGCCTGTCACGGCAAGCAGCTGACGGATACCGAGGGCGTGAAGCCCCATTAGGTGGGATTGCAACCCTAGTAAGTTACGGTCACGGCAAGCGATGTGAACGAGGGGGTCGACACCGTATTGTTGTTTGATGATCGAGGCCATCGCCGTGTTGCTGATTCTCGGGGAAGCGAGGGAATTATCTGCAAGGGTGACCGAATCCACACCTGCTTCGTGCAAGGCTTTGGCACCTTCTAAAAAGCGCTCCGTCTTCAGCTTTTTCGGCGGATCAAGTTCAACGATAATGGAACGTCCCTTTTTAGCTTTCTCGTGTAGATGGGGGCGATCATCTTTCGTCTCGGAAACACGCACTTCGGCTTTTTCTTTGATTGGGACGACTTTGTCTTGAATCGGGGACCTGCCTTTCACTCTAGCGGCAATTGCCTCGATGTGCTCAGGGGTGGTGCCGCAGCAGCCTCCAATTAGGCGTGCCCCTTGTTCATAGAGCGACTGGGCACTTTTCTGGAAATATGCCGGATCTGTCGGGTAGACGAGTCTCCCATCCTGGTAGGCTGGTAAACTCGCATTTGGATAGGCTGACAACACCGCTTTTTCCGGAAGCGGTACTTCCTCTAAGGATTGTATTGTGTGATAAGGTCCCAGCCGGCAATTGACACCGACAACATCAGCGCCTAACCCTTCCAGCTGTTTCAACGCGTCAGGGAGAGGGGTGCCATCTTGCAATACACCTGCTTCATGCATCGATACTTGAGCGATGATCGGGAGCTCTGTTTCTTTTCTGGCAATCTTCAAAACGGTCGTCAACTCTTCTAAATCATAAAACGTTTCAAGCAGTAGACCGTCGACTTGTTCAAAAAGAAGACAGTACAACTGCTCCCTGAAACTTCGCTTGATCTCTTCTGTTGAGATTGCTTGTTTGCGGGCTCCGCGGACGCCTCCGATTGTTCCGACGACATATTGATTCTCTCCCGCCGCTTGTTTGGCAAGCTTTACGGCAGCTGTATTGATTTCTTTCACCTGGTCCTGAAGGCCGTAGCGTTCCAGTTTTATATAATTCGCGCCATAGGTGTTCGTTTGAATGACATCGGCACCGGCGTTCACGTAAGCGCGGTGGACGTTCAATACCTCTTCGGAGTGGGAGAGGTTCAGTTCTTCAAAACATCGATCGATGCCATAGGAGTAGAGGAGGGTTCCCATAGCTCCGTCCCCGATCAGTGTCCGGTTTTGTAAAGCTTCGCGTAAATCCATTGTTCAACCTCCTGTTTGTAAGAATGCTTCGGATTCGGTTTTTCCTAATGCCTGATGAAAATCTTTGATTAAGTCGTCCGGATTTTCAAGGCCGACCGATAAGCGTAGCAATCCATCTGTGATGCCGCGCTTTTCGCGCTCTTCTTTTGGCATGGAGGCATGAGACATGCGGGCGGGGTAGGACAGGATCGATTCTACTGCTCCGAGACTAACGGCATACACGGGGAGTTCCACATGTTTCGTAAACTGCCTTACCGCGTCTTCATCCCGCAGCCGGAAGGACAATACCGCACCGGAACCCTCAGCCTGATAGGTTTGCGTCGAACTTCCCGGATGAAAACGGAAGCCTGGATAGTAAACCTGCTCCACGAGTGGGTGAGCACTTAGTTTTTCTGCGATCTTTACAGCCGATGCTTGAGACTGCGTCATTCGGCAATGCAAGGTTTTCAAGCCGCGAAGCACGAGCCAACAATCGTGTGCGCCAAGAATGGATCCGAATGAATTTTGTAAAAAACCGAGCTGCGCTGCAATTTCTTCATCTTTGGTAGCCGCAAGACCTGCGACCACATCACTGTGACCGGCGATGAATTTCGTCGCACTGTGCAGGACGAGATCGGCACCAAGTTCTAGCGGACGCTGCAGGGCTGGTGTCATGAAAGTGTTATCGACGAATGTCCAGCAATTGTTCGCTTTCGCTAACTTTGCGACGGCACGAATATCTGTGATTTCAAGCGTCGGATTGGATGGTGTTTCAATATAGATAAGTTTCGTATTCGGCTGGATGGCAGTCGCTACCGCGTGGAGGTCCGTCATATCAACAAATGTGTGATCGATTCCAAATCTGACGAGAACATCACGGATCATTCGGAAAGTCCCCCCGTAAACATCCTGGGTGATGACGACATGGTCGCCTTTCGATAAAAGCATGAAGGCTGTAGAAATTGCAGCCATTCCGGAGGCGAAAGCAAAGCCGTGACTTCCACTCTCCAGTCCCGCAATAGTATCCTCGAGAGCTTCCCGGGTCGGGTTACCAGAGCGGCTGTAATCATAGACTCCGGGATTGTCGAAATCCTGCTGATGGAAAGTGGATGCCTGCTGGATGGGGACGCTGACCGCGCCGGTATGCGGATCGAACTTATAATCACTGTGCAGCAATCGGGTTTGCAAAGAATGATCAGTCATCGTATAGATTCCTCCTTTGGTAGTTGCGCAAGGGTATAATCAAGATCTTGAATCAAGTCATCGATATGTTCGACACCGACAGAGAAACGAAGCAGGCGATTACAAACCCCGTAGCTGATCCGCGTTTCTTCAGGAATATCGGCGTGCGTCTGGGTCGCGGGGTAGGTGATGAAGCTCTCCACACCCCCGAGGCTCTCGGCAAAACTGATCAAGTTCAAATTCCGCAAGAATGGATCGACCCAATCTTCGGATTGTAGTCTGAACGAAACCATGCCGCCTTTGCCTGGGTAAAATATATCCGCCACGTGCGGGTGGTCCTCCAAGAAGGCAACCACAGATTTTGCATTCGCTTCATGCTGGCGCATCCGAAGGGGAAGGGTCTTCATCCCGCGCATCACAAGCCATGAATCGAAAGGAGAGAGAACAGCTCCGGATGTATTTTGATGAAAAGCAAGCTTCTCGCTTATGGCTTTTCCTTTACTCACAAGGATTCCGGCAAGAACATCATTGTGTCCGGCCAAATATTTCGTAGCACTATGGATGACTACATCTGCACCCTCGGCAATCGGCTGTTGCAACACCGGAGTGTACAGCGTGTTATCGACAAGCAGCAGAAGGTCGTGCGCTTTCGCGACCGTTGAAATTTGTGTGATGTCTGCCGTATGCATCAGTGGATTCGTTGGTGTTTCCACATAGATGGCTTTTGTCCTTTCATTCACGTACTCGTGAATTCGTTCAAGGTTGCTGCTGTCACAGTAATGAAAGCGGAGATCGTAGCGCTCTTCCATGTGTTCAAACAAGCGGAACGTGCCGCCGTATAAATCTTCAGAAACAATGATCTCATCACCTTTTTTAAAAAGGGATAAAGCCGTCTGGATCGCAGCCATCCCGGAGCTGAACGCAAATCCTGCGTCTCCACCTTCAATATCAGCGATCGAAGACTCCAGAATCTGTCGGGTAGGGTTACCGGTTCTCGTATAATCGAATCCAGTCGATTCCCCTAAACCGGGGTGTCGGTAAGGGGTGGAAAAATAAACGGGAGGGTTGATCGCCCCTGTAGGTTCATTCCGCTGGTTCCCAGTCTGAACGAATTTCGTATCCGTATGCGGACACATAACAACACATCCTTTATTAGTTAATGATTTAAAATCTAACGCCTCGTTAAACATAAGCTCCCGATTGTGGAAGACAGTTTCGAAATTAGCGGGGTTCGTGCCTTGTGGGGATTCAGGGGTGGTTGGGAAGCAACTCGCTTTCCTGTGGGGGAGCGCCGAGCTTCCTCGGACTGCGTCCTGCGGGATCTCGCCTATCTCCTTCTCCCACGGGAGTCTCGCAGCTTCCCAACCACCCCATTCGATAATGTGAGAAACGAACCCCTTTACCAAGTTCGATTGTCTTCCACAATCCCACTGTTAGAAGTATAAAGCGCTCTGCATCAAGCTTTTATGTTCTGTGGAGCGATTTATATGATCCACTATCTTTAATGGTAAAAGTTGATCTTCTAGAAGTGGTTTCGAGAATCTTCTATGGAAAGCGAGTCATTCCCCGCAGCCCCAATACACTCAACAAAAGTATCGAAATCGTGTATTCAACAATCCTGCCATAATCTTCAATAACGAATCAGCAACATCTAAAATAAAAATAAAAAAAGCCTTCTTGAAGAAGAAGACTTTTGTGTGTATGGCTCTTCTTCTTATCTTCCAAGTTGGGAAAACAACTTGCTGGAGTTAGCACCTTTCTGGTCGAACCAGTGGTTGCTGAGGCTTCGTCGGGCCAGTCCCTCTGCCTCTCTTGATAAGAGATTCAATTGTATTTTTTTCTAATTGTTGATTACTCTACACTACTCAGAAAGTTTTGACAATATGCTGGAAAGAATTTTGTGAAAACATTTTTGGAATCAGAAAAAAGCCTCCTTTTGAAAGAGCAGGCTTAGGTGGGTGGGTTTTGCACTCCAGCTTCGATGTAGGAGCGGACGAGCTGCCATTCTCCATAAACTTTTTCGAATGTATCAAAAAAGAGGTTGGATGTCTCCAGGAGTTCTCCGTTTAAACGGATGGAGATCCAGAAGGCGGCAAGGTATGTGTGTTCATTAAGTTGAGTCACGGAGTGGTCGGTGTAGATCCAGGACATATCTTGATCCTGGAAATGATCAAAAGCTTGCCGCCATCCTTCGATCGACTCTTCATAAGAATAATCGACCCATTCACCATGGCGGATTTCTCTTGCTGCGAGGTTCCGTGATGTCACTTTTTTTAAGTAATCCAAATCATGTTGGCTGGCTCTTCGTTTGTAATCTTCATAAAAGGTCTGAAATTCCAAATCTATTCCTCCTCTTTACAAAATAGTTCGACAGAGAAGGTGGGACTCCTGTAAATTAATGACAGATTCCTAGATTGTAGAGAACCGTTTTGATTTGTAGAGCAAGCGTACCGATCCAGAGCAGATGGGTGACTGCATTCACCCCATACCAGGTCGTCTTCTTCTTCATTTGTCCGCGTTTTTTATATAGAAAGGCCACCAAGGGAATGGTCAGGACGGTAAAAACAGCCGTCAAGCCGAGAAGTCCTTTGTAGTCGCGAATCCAGATGAAGTCATTGAAGAGGGGGATAATAATCGTGGGAGTGTAAATGACAGATAGGAAATAAACCCCGATGGACCAAGAGATGATCATGAACAGCAGGTTAATCAGAAGTGGGTATGTTTTCACGTGTACACTCCTTTTTCATTAATCCGATTTGTTTACTTGGGTTAATGTTATCCTACGTTCAACGCTCAAAATTGTCAACGTTTTAGCCATATTCTTTTTGATGGGCTTTCTTTTTGTTTAAATAGTCTTCATCCTCCCGGGCAAGAATCCATTTTTCCTCAAAGATTTTTGCCGATTCAGCTTTCTCTTCGTCAATATCGCGATCATTCACCTCTCCGTTTTTGTCATACTTTTTCCCGCCCTTATAATTAGCGTATCTCCGCGATCGGGTGTAGCCCATCTGCAGGAACTTCCGCGCCATATCCATACCGACAAAGTCATCCGCTTCTTTATAGTCCAAGAACATCTGATAGATCTTGTCTGAGGATTCCCTCGCGATTTCAGGTGTCTTGAAGCGCCAATGGGCCAGGATTTCACTTTTGTAAGGTTCAACGAGCAGAACGCCTTGTTCCCCGCGTCCCACCCGGTACTTCTCGGGATTTTTTCGAAAATCGATGTTATCAAAGTCAAGATCATAATCAAACGCCATCTTCATACTTCCTTTCTGTGTTCTCGACACCGAACATGTTCAGTTCAAGATCCTGTGAAAGCTTTTTAATCAAGGCTCCTCCTGCTGTGCTGTTTCCTTTTTCATCAATGGCGGGTCCTACGACGCCGATTCCCATTCGTCCAGGGGATGAACCGATGATGCTTCCAGATACTCCGCTTTTACAAGGGAAACCTGCTTCTACTGCATAATGACCGGATGAATTGTACATCCCTGAGGTCATCATAATCGCTTTCACCGTGCGTAAGTGGTGGGAGGGGATGAGCTTTTCTCCTGTTTCAAGGTCCAGCCCTCCTTTGGCTAAGAATAGACCGACACGGGCGAAATCGTGGCAGCACATCATGACGGAATTCATCCGGAAGTAAAGGTCGAGCGCCTCTTCCACATCAGTAACCAACGTGCCGGTACTCTGCATGAAATAGGCGAGGGAGCGGTTCCGTGCACCGTTCGCCTTTTCGGCTTCGTATACTTCCTTACTCATTTCCAGTTTTTCATTATTCGTTACCTTACGCAGGAAATCCATATAGCGGTTGAAACGTTTATCGACTGTTTGTCCCTTGATCAAAGCAGAAACAGCGATAGCTCCAGCATTGATCATTGGGTTGAAAGGTTTACTTGTATCGTAAGACTCCAACTGGCTGATGGAATTGAAAAAGTCCCCCATCGGCTCCATGCCTACCGTTTGGAACACACGCTCTTTTCCGAAGTCTTGTAAAGCTAGCATAAGGCCGATGATTTTCGAGGTGCTCTGCATCGGAATGTATTTGTTATTATCACCGGCTGAAAAGCATTCCCCCTCTGTTGTGATGATGGTCACACCGAGGTAATCTTTGATCGTTTCGTCGTATTCTGGAAGGGTCATGTTGACATTCCCGGATGAAGCGAACGGGCGGCTGTCTTGAATGGCTTCTTCTAGATAATCGTTCGTCAGTTTTTGCATAGCTGTTCTCCTTTCTTCATATAAGCTCCCGATTGTGGAAGATTCAGTTTCGAGACTTTTGTTGAGTGGATAGGGCGGAGGGGAATGGCTCGCTTTCCGCGGGGCCTCACACGAGGTGGGGTCGTTCGATGTTGGCACAGGACGTGCCGAACTTAATCGAACTTCCTCTGTTCTCTTGAGCCTCCTCGGACTGCGTCCTGTGGGGTCTCACCATGCACTTTTTTCCTATTAGATATCCGGTTCCGGCGCCTAGCGGCTAGTGAGACTTCCCTCGCTTCTGTACGATAAGTCAACATCGAATCACTCCGTTCTTCGTGTTTCCTTTATCTCCGCCAGCTCAGTCCAGTCCATACGCCGCTGACCGAGGCGCCTGCACACATAAGGTAGGAGTCTCGCCATTCCCCTCCGCCCCTTTGCCATATAAGTATCTCGAAACCATTTCTGGAATAAGACGCTTTAATGCACATGGTAATTGGAGGGGGATGAACTTCTAAGAATGCTATTCTGCATGCGGCAGGCTTGTTATAGAGCGCTTTATACTTATAACATCAGGATAGTGAAAGGCGCCCTCCTACAGTAAAGGGATTGTTTTTCACCATCATGGAATGGTGTGGTTGGGAAGCTGCGAGACTCCCGTGGGAGAAGGAGAAAGGCGAGATCCCGCAGGACGTAGTCCGAGGAAGCTCGGCGCTCCCCACAGGAAAGCGAGTTGCTTCCCAGCCACCCCTGACGCTCAACCAGGCAACGAACCCCGAAACATCTCGAAATCAAGTATTCAACAATCCTGCCATATTGTTGTATATAGAGAGCCTTGTAGTATGTACCCTTTTTTAAAAACAGGATAAACAATAGGTGCGCTCTAATTGAGAGCATAAAAAACGGCACCCATGAGAGGGTGCCGTTATGTGTTATTCCTGTTTTAAATAGCGGCGGTCTTTGAGGAAGAGGCGCCAGAATAGGAAGAAGGCTGGGATGAGAATACCGAATCCGACGGCGTAGACGATCAGCATCTGATAGAACGTATCAGGGTTTGTAAACCCGTCTGAAATGGTGATATCAGGATAAATCAAGTAAGGCAGGTGGGCGGCCCCATAAGCGTAAATGGCGATGGCATACTGAAGTCCGACCATAATGACAGCAGCTCTTGCCAGACCGCGGCGACCGTCTTTTTTCTTGATGAAGAGAAAAGCGTACCCGATGATAAAACAAAGCAGGGACAAGCCGAACGCCACCCAGTGTTCTTGGATGTTATCGACGATCCACGAAGCTTCTTCAGGGAAGGTCCCGATTGTCAGCATAGCGATGGCGATACTGACAGGTCCAAGCCAAAGGGAATGCTTACGGAAGGTATCGTACGCGTTCCAATCTTCCGCTTCCTTGGCGTAGTCCATCAGGAAAATGGCCGAGATAAACAGCTCTGTCGATAATCCGAACAGGATGTGCATGTACAAGGTCGGGTGAGTGAGTAATTCTCCGTACTGCAGGCGAGGATAGTCATTTTCAAGACTAACGAAACCTCCCAACGTAATCGGTAGAATACTGACTAGAAGTGCCGGGATGATCAATCCTGTAAAGCCGGAAGTCAGCCGTAGCAAGTCTTTGTATCGATCAGCGTGATGCTGGAAAACCATGAACGTCGTCCGGATTGTCAAAAGCAGAACGCCAAGTCCTACAGGGACAAGCAATACATTACTGAGCAGGGTCGTTGCGAACGGAAAAAAGGTGACGACAGATACGACGAAAATGACGAGAAAGACGTTGGTCACTTCCCATGTCGGAGAAAGAAAACGGTTGGCGATTTGGGAGGCGCTTTTTTCTTCATTTTTCCCATAAATCATGCCCCAGAATCCGGCGCCGAAGTCGAGAGACCCGAGGATGGAATAGACGAAAAGCAAGCTCCACAAAATCGTAATCGCTAATGTTGATGCTTCCATAGGTTGTACGTCCTTTCTGGGATGATGTTTTCTTACGCTTCCCGCGCATCCAAATCTTTACGGACCGGGTTCCGCTTGAAGTAGTAACGCATGACAAAACCGGTGACAAAAAGCAACGTGATGTAAAGGGTCATGAACAGGTAGAAAAGGAAACCGACACTGTTGGATTTGGTTGCCGCCTCGTCTGTACGAAGCACTTCATTGATGGTCCAAGGCTGACGCCCAATACAGCTGAAGCACCAGCCCGCTTCAATGGCAAGCATCGCGAGTGGTCCACTGACAACTAGTGTAGCGAGGAGCCAGCTTGGGAATTCTTTTTTCAGGACGTGTTTCCAGAACAAAGCGATGAACGCAATTAGGATGAGGACCGTACCGATCCCGACCATGACGTTGAAGAGAATGTGGACATAGAGCGGCGGCCATAGTTCTTCCGGCCATTCATTGAGTCCCATCACTTCTGTATCCAATCGGTCCCCAGCAAGAAAGCTGAGTCCGTAGGGGATTTCAACCGCATATTTCACCCGTTGATCTTCAAGAGAAGTATAACCACCGACGGATAAGGGAGCGTAGCGTTGAGTTTCGAAAAGCCCTTCCGCAGCTGCTAACTTACGTGGGTTGTATTCATAAAGCATTTGAGCGGTTTCATGACCGTTGACTGCTGTCGCAAGAGACATGAGAGCACCGAAGTAAAGGGCGATGGTCAGAGCTTTTTTATGATAGGCACGCTCAGTTTTCGTGATTTTCCTTCTCATGAGCCGGAGAGCGGCAATCGATGCAACGAGAAAGGCTACCGTCATGTAAGCAGAGAGAGTCACGTGAATGGCGGTGACCCCAAAGCTTGGATTGAAAAAGGCAGCCCATGTATCAACATCTGTAACCTCACCATCCGGGGTAATGTTGAAACCTGCCGGTGTGTTCATCCATGCGTGCACATCAGTAATTAAGATGGCCGAGGCTGTCGCTCCAAGCGCGACGGAAATGATGCTGACAAGTCTCAATGTCGGCGGCAGACGATCGGCCGCATACAAATAAATCGACATGAACACCGCTTCGATAAGAAAAGCGAAGATCTCCATTTGGAACGGGAGGGCAATGACTTGTCCGACAATTTCCATGAAATCAGGGAATAAGAGTGAGATCATGACACCGACAATTGTTCCTGAGGCAATTGAAACGGCCAGTAAAATAGCGAAACCTTTCGTCCATCGTTTCGCCATCAATGCATAATCCGGGTCTTTTTTTATAAAGTGCAGGACTTCCGCGATGATGATCATGACTGGAAGTCCAACACCGATCGTTGCATAAATAATATGGAACCCAAGCGACGTTCCGAACAAAGCCCGGGCCATTACGACGATATCCATTGATCTCCACCTCACATACGAATTCAATACCTCGCTTATTTTTCCAATGTGATGGTGGATTATTCGTCAGGAGGAATGTTTTTCTACAATTACCATATACTCATCAATCGTGAATGATTGGACACGACCGTTTTCCTCTATGATGGAAAAGTGTTTCTTTGCTTGAGCAGGGGCTTGTTTGAAAACTTCCTCCACGGCTTTTTGGTCTGCTTCGTTGTCTAATGTACGGCACACCCAGTCTGGAAAAGGCATGGCCTTTTTTCGAGTGAGGTGTTTCTTGACGCTCAACCGGTTGTTGAAGAAAAGTTGTTCCCATTCACTGATTTTTAAGGCGCGTACATGGCTGTAATCGCGCTTCTTCTCAAATCGATTATAAAACTCATCCAAACCGTCATCTTCAGGTGCCACGTTGTCAATCATGAGAAATCTGCCGTTGTCTTTTAAAACGCGGGCCACTTCCTTTATAAAATGGTGTGGAGATGGGAAGTGGTGGGGGGCGATCCGGCATGTGACAAGATCGAAACTCTCATCTAGGAAAGGCAATTGCTCAGCATCAGCGACGACGTATTCGATATTCTGTTGGGAAGTTAGATGGCGGGCGGTGTTTTGCAGCATATCTTTCGTAATGTCTGTAGCAAAAACAGTTCCGCAATGGCTGCTTAACGCTTTCGCAACATGGCCGCCTCCAGTAGCGATATCCAGCGCTTTGTGCGATGGATCAGGTTTCAGCCACTCAATGACCTCATCAAGATCGGATTGTTTTTTATGTGTTTTACTGTCGACATACGCCTGTTTGTTTTTCGAAAATACTTCCTGCACGTGACGTTTCATTTCATCTGACATCCATAACCCCTTCTTTCCTTTCTTGTTACTTTATATTGTAAGCAAAAGAGGTGATTGGCGATAATATGGGATTTTTATAGAAAGCGATAAGATAAAGTGAATACGTATAAGCTTGCAAAAAATGGGCGAGGATGAGGATAAGAAAGCTTTGACATACAAAAGATTACATTGTAGGATATGGAGAAGATACGTATAGTTTCGTTGACGAGAAGAGTAGGCTTTTATTTCTGTCTCAAGAGAGTCGCTGGCAGGTGTGAAGCGATGACGGGTAATAGCTGAAGATCATCTCTGAGAAGTTCTGCTGAAAGGATATCGAGTAAGTGGAACCGGTGGGCGGCCGTTATCCGTTATGTGAACCGAGAGCCGTGCACATCGTGTGCGGAATATGGGTGGTACCGCGGAATCAAATCCGTCCCTGTTTTTACAGCAGGGGCGGATTTTTATTTTGTTCCTGCCGTCATTGGATGTTCGTAATACTTTTCTATACAAAAAATAAAAGGGTAAGAGGTGGAAGAAATGCGCAGTGTCAATACGAAAGAAGCGGCTTTAGACCGCGAAAATCGTGTCAAAGATTACTGGAATAAAGAGAATGTCTTCCGTCGCTCTATGAACGAGCGCGAAGGTGCAGAAACATTTGTTTTTTATGAAGGACCGCCGACAGCCAACGGCCTTCCTCACGCCGGTCACGTGCTTGGCCGTGTCATCAAGGATTTTGTCGGACGTTACAAAACGATGCAGGGCTATCAAGTACTTCGTAAGGGCGGCTGGGATACACACGGTTTGCCGGTAGAGCTTGAAGTCGAGAAGCAGCTTGGTATCTCCGGAAAGCAGCAGATTGAAGAGTACGGAGTAGAGAAGTTCATCGAGAAATGTAAGGAAAGTGTCTTCAACTATGAAAAAGAATGGCGCGAATTTACGGAATCCATCGGCTACTGGCTGGATATGGATGATCCGTATGTCACGCTTCAGGACCGTTATATCGAAAGTGTCTGGTATATCCTGAGTGACCTGCACAAGCGCAACCTGCTTTCTAAAGGTCATCGTGTTACGCCATACTGCCCGAGCTGTCAGACGACCCTAAGCTCACACGAAGTGGCTCAAGGATATGAAGACGTTAAAGATCTTTCTGCTACGGCGAAGTTCAAAGTGAAGGGTTCTGAAAATGAATTCTTCCTAGGATGGACGACGACGCCTTGGACACTGCCTGCCAACGTCACACTTGCTGTTCACCCGGATCTTGACTACGTCAAGGCGAAGAAAGATGGCGAAGTGTACATCGTTGCGGAAGCTCTTGCTGAGAAGAACCTTGGGGAAGAGTACGAAGTTGTTTCCAAACATAAAGGTAGCGAATTCAAGGATGTTGAATATCACCCGCCGTTCCCGTTCGTTAAGCCTGAACGTGGTCACTTCGTAGTCGAAGCAGACTTCGTCAACGCCGAAAGCGGTACAGGTGTCGTTCACATCGCACCTGCCTATGGTGAGGATGACTATAACTTGGTGAAGGAAAACAACTTGTCCTTCTTCAACGTCGTAGATGGTCAAGGTCGTTACACAGAGGATATTCCACCATTTGAAGGCCGTTTCGTCAAAGATTGTGACGTAGACATCGTGAAATACTTGGCGAACGAAGGACTTCTTTTCCATAAAGAAAAATACGAGCACAGCTACCCGCATTGCTGGCGTTGCGATTCTCCATTGCTTTATTACGCAATCGAGAGCTGGTTCATCAAGACGACAGAACTGAAAGATCAGTTCATCAAGAATAACCAGGAAGTCACTTGGCACCCGAACCATATCAAAGATGGCCGCTTCGGTAATTTCCTTGAAAACATGGTCGACTGGAATATCGGTCGTAACCGTTTCTGGGGAACACCACTTCCAATCTGGATGTGTGATTCTTGTGACCATCAGTACGCGCCGCACAGCAAAGCGGATCTACAAGAAAAAGCGATCGGTGATATCGGTGATGTCGAGCTTCACAAGCCTTACGTCGACCGTGTGCAGGTGACGTGTGAGAAGTGTAATGGCACGATGAACCGTGTACCTGAAGTCATCGACGTATGGTTCGACTCTGGGTCTATGCCATTTGCCCAGCAGCACTATCCGTTTGAAAACAAAGATCAGTTCGAGAAGCAGTTCCCTGCAGACGTCATCTGTGAAGGAATCGACCAGACGCGTGGGTGGTTCTACAGCTTACTTGCTGTTTCCACATTGTTTACAGGTAAAGCCCCATACAAGCGTGTTCTTTCCACCGGTCACATCCTTGATGAAGAAGGACGCAAAATGTCCAAGAGTAAAGGGAATGCCTTGAACCCGACAGATCTTGTAACGAAATTCGGTGCCGATGCTTTCCGTTGGGCCCTTCTTGCAGACAGTGCACCATGGAACAACAAGCGCTTCTCCGAACGTGTCGTCATTGAGGCGAAATCGAAAGTCATTGACACACTCGTGAACACACATGGCTTCTACACGTTGTATGCCAATATCGATGGCTATACGTTCGATAAAAATGAAGAAGGCGAAAAGACACTGCTTGACCGCTGGGTGCTTTCCCGCCTGAACAGTGTAACAGGTGTCGTAGAAGAAGCGTTGAACGATTATGACTTCACGAAAGCTGCCAAAGCTCTTGAGAAGTATGTGGATGAAGTGAGTAACTGGTATATCCGCCGTTCCCGTGATCGTTTCTGGGAAGAGGGGATGACAGAGTCCAAGAAAGCGGCTTACCATACACTTCATGAAGTGTTGGCACAGCTGAGTCAGCTGATGGCTCCTTATACACCATTCCTTGCTGACGACATCTATCAAAACTTGACGGGTGAAAGTGTGCACTTGGCGTACTTCCCGAAAGTGGACGATACGGTTGTAAATACACAGCTTGAAAAAGATATGGATGCCGTCCTGCAAGTCGTTGAGCTTGCTCGTGGAGTCCGTAATACAGAGTCCATCAAAACAAAGCAACCACTATCTGAACTTGTCGTGATTCCGGTCAACCAGGATCAAGGAAAAGCGCTCGAAGAATACAGCAGCATCATCCGTGATGAGATCAACGTAAAAGAAGTTGTCGTGAAGCAGTCTTCTGATGATCTCGTCCGTTATGAAGTGAAGCTGAACTTCCGTGCGGCAGGTCCTGTCCTTGGGAAAAACGTCGGTCTCGTGAAAGGCTATCTTGAAAAATTGTCAGACGAGGAAGCAGCGAAAATCGTCCAGGACGAAAAAGTCGTTGTGCCGACGGGAGATGGGGAAGTCGAAGTGACGATGGACCTGTTGAACGTAGAACGCGTCGCGGATGCTGGACTCTCTATGGGATCCAACCAGGACTTCCACGTCGTGCTTGATACGAACATCACAGAAGAGCTTCGTCTTGAAGGCCTCGCGCGTGAAGTGATCCGTGTCATCCAGGATGAACGTAAACAGCAGGACCTTCCGATCGATCTTCGTGTCGACATCGCCCTTGATGGAGATGCAGACGTAAAAGAAGCGATCCAGCAAAATGAACAGCTAATCCGTGAGAATGTTCTTGTGAATGATTTGACGGTCGGTGAAAAAGAAGCGATGAAAGAGTACACAGTCGGTGACCACCAGCTGAAACTAGCGCTTCAAAAATAAAGAAGAAAAGCCTGAGCATCTTGCTCAGGCTTTTCTTAGTTTATTGAGACTTCATAAAGAAGGAGGATTTGTAGTTGTTGTATAGAAATTAACAACGAATAGAATCATTCAGGAGGTATAACCATGTTCAAAAAAATGGCAAGTGATGCATTAGGATTAAGTGATATTGGAAAGATCATTAGAAAAGAAGACTTTGATAAAGCCCAGTCCGATGATTTTGTATTGACGGAAGACGGGGAGAAAATTCATTTTCTAATCAAATCAAAAAGTGATGAATACTGCTTTACGAATCGTGCGCTCATCCACCTTGATGGAGACAAAGCGACAAGTAGTAAACGCAACATCTACCGCTATGATTATTACCAGCATCCAATTCGGAATGTGTCGGTGGAAACGGCCGGAACGATCGACTTGGACTTAGAAATCAAATTTTATATCGGTGATCAGTATTTGAGCATCGATATCGCCAAGGATGAAGGGGAGGCGATTGCAGACTTGTATAAATCGCTGGTGTCCATCTCTCACATCCAGGAAGAGAATCAGCGTCAGGCGACCTTTGCAAAAGACAGCATCGGAATGGCTCAGGATCTCATCCATGACAACCGGTTCCATGAGAATGATATTTCGAAAGAGTTCGGTGAAGCGGCAAACTTTGCGTATGATTGGTTTACACAAAAGTATAAAGAAAATACCCGCAAAGATTTTGATGATGTATTTGAAAAGTACATTCAGAATTAAAGAAAACCCGGATCATATATATGGGATGATCCGGGTTTTCTTTAATTTGCAGATTCTCTGAACGCTTTTTCGGTTCCGACAAAGCTCAGCAAGGTGGAAAGATCTTCTCCTTGCTCTGATTCACAATTGCTCACATACACCATAGGCCCGCGTCGAGTCATGTATTCACAATCGAATGTCCCAGCAGGAGAGGACGGATAGGCCCCATAATTATTAACGAAACGGATGGCTTCTCCATCGTAAGAGAAGGAGTTTTGATAATGGGAACCGTCCGGATTGAAGATAGATACGGCAATTTCGTCTTCCGCTCCTTGCTCTACGTTATGAATAAAAGTGGTCAAATCTTTAACATTTTCAACTTCCAGTGCCCCATTTTTTATTTGATCAAATTGTTCTGATTGATGTTCAACGATGATATGTCCATCTTTCTTCGCATCCTCAATGGTGTAAGGTTCTTCCATTTCCCCTTCAGAACATGCAGCTAAGAAGAGTATGCTTAATCCCCACAGTAATTTTTTAATAGTATCCCCTCATCTTGTGTAATATATTTCCATTATTATATAAGTGATTGAAGATGTACACACTTGAAAAAGAAAAGCCGCCTCAGTTTTGAGTGCGGCTTCTAACTTATTCTTGCTCTTTCAATTCGTATAACGGAACTTTTTGCACGATATTCGGCTGATCCGTCGGGTGAATACGCGCCATTTCGTTACGTTCAATAACCTCTTCAATGTAAATTTCACGATCTTCGTGCATAACCGGGATCATGTCTTCAGATTTGAAGATTTCTTTTGCACGTTCTTTGTTCATCTCAGCAACCCCTCCTTTTAAACGTAATATTCTCAAGAAAGGGGTGCAGTATTCTCCGTAAAAAACGTTAAGTCACTTTTCCAGTCCCTTAGGACAATTTCATACCTTATTACGCCCGCACCAACATCCGGTCTAATGCTTTTCGCGCATCAGAAGCAACGGAAGATTCCACTCGTATCACGTTCTGTGGCCGACCTTCTGCTAATGATTCAAGCGACCAGGCTAAGTGTGGAAGGTCGATCCGGTTCATCGTCAGACACGGACACATCCTTGGATTCAACGAAATGATGTGCTGCTCTGGATGTTCCTGGATGATCCGGTTCACGAGGTTCATTTCGGTTCCAATGGCCCACTCACTTCCAGGCGGAGCGTTTTCAATCGCCTGGATGATGGCGTTCGTTGATCCTGAGAGATCGGAAAGCTCCACGACTTCACGACTGCATTCCGGGTGGACGATGATTTTCATGTTGGGGTGATCTGCACGAACTTGTTCAACATTGGCAACCCTGAAGTTCTCATGAACGGAGCAGTGTCCTTTCCATAGAATCACTTTGACAGCTTCCAAAGGGCCGTCATATAACAATTCTTCTATAATCGGATCCCAGACCGCCATTTGATCGAGAGGGATACCGAGGTCGTACGCGGTATTTCGTCCTAAATGCTGATCGGGAAGGAAAAGAATCCGTTCTTTTTGGGAGAACGCCCACTTCAGCATATCAGCGGCATTCGAAGAAGTGACGGTGGCTCCGCCATTTTTTCCTACGAAAGCTTTAATGGCTGCTGTTGAATTCACATAGGTGAGAGGCAGGATGGTATCATCGAAAAGATCCATGAGACGATCCCATGATTTCTCCGTCTGTTGAATGTTCGCCATATCCGCCATGGAACAGCCCGCGCGCATATCGGGAAGGTAGACGTGCTGGTCCTCGCGCGTCAAGATGTCTGCTGTCTCTGCCATGAAATGAACACCACAAAAAACGATGGCTTCCGCTTCATGCTGGGACGCGGACAGCTGGGCGAGTTTCAAAGAATCTCCGCGTGCATCGGCAAATTGAATGACTTCATCTTTTTGGTAATGGTGACCAGGTAAGAAAAGTTTATCTCCCATTTCCTTCTTTACCTGAAGCACTTTCTGCTCAAGATCCGTCGTTTCCATCGTCTTATACTGATCAGGCAGCGTATTCTTTTCAATCGTTTCAAAAAGGTTCATCGTACTTCCTCCTTTGTTGTGGCTACGCGGGCGCTTATATCAAGCGCTCTGGCGGAATGGGTTAAAAATCCGAGGGAAATATAGTCAATTTCAAGGCCGCTGTAAGCAGGTAAGGTTTCGAGAGTGATTCCTCCGGATGCCTCTGTCGTGATTGAAGAAGGGACCAATGTCGCGAGGTGTTTGATTTCTGTGGGGGTCCGGTTATCGAACATAATGATATCGGCACCACCTTCTACAGCTTCCATGACTTGGTTTTCTGTTTCTGTTTCCACTTCGATTTTGACAGTATGACCAACCGCTGCTTTCGCTTGGGCGATTGCTTCAGGGACTGAACCAAAGAATGCAATATGGTTATCCTTCAGCATGACGGCATCGTAAAGTCCGAAACGATGGTTGTAGCCGCCTCCAGTCCGGACAGCATACTTTTCAAAAGAGCGTAATCCAGGGGTGGTTTTACGTGTGTCACAAATTCTAATGTTTTTATCATTTAAGGCTTCAACGGCTTTTTTCGTCAGCGTTGCAATTCCGCTCATGCGTTGAATGAGGTTGAGGATGACGCGTTCTCCTTTTAATAGCTCACCTACAGGGCCAAGGATGGTGGCGATCGTTTCTCCTTCACTCATCCAATCACCGTCATGAATATAGAGTTCAACCGTAATGGTAGAGTCCAGCAGCTGATAGCCATCAGTGATGATATCTTCTCCGCAAAAAACCCCTTCTGCTTTAGATGTGAAGGTCAGTCTGCCATGGTGATCTTTCGGGAATAAAAAGTCGGTACTGTAATCATGCTCACCAATATCCTCCGTGAAAAAGGCCTCTAACTGTTGTTTACGTCTCCACTGATTCATGGGGTTCCCTCATTTCTAATGTTCTTTGTCTGATGATTTGTTTGTTTAGCCAGTCTAATTGTTCTTCAGGAAAATCGCTGCGGTAATGACCACCGCGGCTTTCTTCGCGCTCCAAGGCGGATCGGGTGATCAACCAGCACGTTTGCAGCATGAACATTCTCGTCATTTGCTCGAATGTGAGCATACTTAAATCATACTCGCTCCATTCGGAAGGTTTGACGAACGATTCCAACCACTGCAGATGGTTGACCAATCTTTGTTCATCCCTTACAATACCGACGTTTTCCATCATTCGCTCCTGGATCTTGGTTTTAACGGGGAGGTGGAAAGGGAGGGGTTTCCTTTTCTCGTTTGTTTCCTTTGATTGAAAGGAAAGGCCCGAACCATTTTGTAAATGTTTGGCCAGCCTTTTTCCATACACGAGTCCTTCAAGGAGTGAGTTGCTTGCCAGCCGGTTGGCTCCGTGCACACCCGTACAAGCGACTTCTCCGATCGCATACAAACCTTCGACCGTTGATCTTCCAACCATATCCGTCTTTACTCCACCCATAGAAAAATGGCAGCCGGGCGCTACTGGAATCCGTCCTTTATTCATATCCACACCGTACTGCAGGCATAGATTTGTGATATGAGGAAATCTTTCTTGAAATCCGTCTACGCCTCTTATATCCAAATAGACGTTTTCGCCGTTTTTCCTTTTTTGATAAATCGTTTGAGAAACCACATGCCTAGGGGCGAGGTCTTTCAGAGGGTGGACGTTCTCCATAATAGGTGTCCCATTTTTATCAACAAGAACCGCACCTTCACCGCGCACCGCTTCAGAGATCAACCCGACCGGTCTTTCTTGTATGTACAATAGGGTGGGATGAAACTGGATGAATTCCATGTCTGTAAGTTCCGCGCCTGCCTGATAGGCGAGCGCCATTCCATCGCCTGTTACAGAAGAAGAGTTGGATGTGGATGCAAACAATTGTCCACATCCTCCTGTCGCAAGGACGGTATGGGGAGCATGGAATTTATGAATACCCGAGGCATCCTTGCTTTTTACTCCAAAACAGCGACCTTCCTCATTTGTCATCAATTCAAATACATAATGGTTCTCAAAAATTTCAACATGCGGGGGAAGGGATTGCGTCAAGTAATCCATAAGAACTTTTCCTGTTTGATCTCCACCCCCGTGGATGATGCGGTTCTGTGTATGTGCGCCTTCTTTTCCAAGAGCAAGGCTTCCCTTTTCATCATAATCGAAGGCGCAACCATCCGTTTCCAGTTCCCTGATAATATGAGGGGCTTCTTTAGTCATCATGAGCGTGGCTTGATGATTATTCATTGAACGCCCAGCGATGACTGAATCGACAAAGTGATAAAAAGGATGATCGCTCCCACCGATGGCTGCAGCAATTCCACCTTGAGCTAAACGAGAATTCCCGTGACCGAGCGAGGACTTTGTGATAATAATCACATTTTTGTCCGAAGCAAGTTGTCGGGCGAGTTGTAAGGCCGCTACGCCACTACCGATGATGATGATATCTGCGGTCCGTATCATGAATTCATCCCCCATAACTATACATGTGTATTTACACTTATATTTACACACTGTTAAACTATTGACAAGAGATTTGGATCAAAAAGGAGAGAGAAATATGGAAGGGTACTTTGATTATGCGGCCACATCCCCTATGGATGAGGGTGCGCTGGAGGCTTACATTCATGCTGCTCGCAACTATTTTGCGAATACGAAAAGTTTACACGATCCTGGAACAACAGCTCATGATTTATTGGAACATTGCCGAAATACAATCGCAGGGTTGCTGAGGGTCGAACAAGAAGGTGTTTATTTTACAAGTGGGGGCACGGAAAGTAATGAACTTGCGTTGGATGCTCTGTTGAAAGCGGGGGTGGGGAAGCATATCATTACAACGGAGGCCGAGCATTCTTCTGTGCGGAACCTGATTCACAGATACGAAGAAGAAGGTTACAGGGTAACAAAGGTGCCTCTGAATGAAGCGGGAATCATCAATGTGGAAGATGTTGAAAGAGCGATTCAAGAGGATACCGTCCTCATGGCGGTACAGCATGTGAATTCCGATATTGGTACGGTGCAGCCGGTTCAGCACCTTTCTACACTTTGCCGGGCGCACGGCATCTTCTTTCACAGTGATTGCGTCCAGTCCTTTGGGAAACTGCCCATGGAAGAAGTCGCTCCTTATGTCGATAGTCTTTCGGTCAGTGCACACAAACTATACGGACCCAAAGGGGCAGGGGCGGTTTACATACGGCCTTCGCTTTCGTTTCCTCCCAAAATTCCCGGAGGCACGCATGAAGGAGGAGTTAGAGCAGGAACCGTCAACACACCAGGTATTGCGGGATTTACGGTGGCCGCTGAAAAAATGGTGAAAGAAAGACCTCATAACCTTTCGAGGATTATGGAAATGAAACGAACGTTTCTGAATGCGGGAGAGTGGAAGTTGGTCGGACACACGACAGATAATGCTGTGCCGATCATCGGTCTGCTTTTGCCTGAAATGGAAGGGCAATGGGCCATGCTTGAAGGAAATCGACGCGGTTTTCATTTTTCCACGGGCAGTGCCTGCAGTACGGGTAACCACGAGCCGCCGGGTACATTGCTCGCGATGGGCTATGATGCTGAAGAGGCCAAGTCCTTCATCCGCCTTTCTTTCAGTCATCATCAGACGAATGAACAGGTGGAGAAACTTGCCATGTTTTTGAGTGGATTAAGCAAGCCAACCGCGGCTCGGTAAATGCATTTAAGGACCTTCATCTGTACCTGGTACCGAGCTACTGAATAAACGTACCCGGTACACAATGTTTCCCATCCGTACCGGGTACCAAAGTAAGGGAAAACAGTGCCAGGTATGAAGGTCATTGTTCTGAATCATAGTTTGTCCTTTTCACTCATAGGATGATGGGTGAGAGGAGGAGCCTGGTTGGGGTTGTTTCATGAATTCAAACAGTTCACCGTCCGTGGAAGTGCTGTCGATATGGGAGTCGGGATGGTCCTGGGTGCCGCTTTCAGTGGATTTATTGATTCACTGGTGACTGATATTTTACTTCCGCCCGTTGGTGTTTTGTATACAAGAATGAACTTTGAGAATATGTTTCTAAGTCTGGATGGATCAGTTTACCCTTCGCTTGCAGCCGCTAAAGAAGCGGGAGCGGCTACCATCAACTATGGTCTTTTCGTTACAGCTTCTGTCCGTTTTATCATCATCTTGTTTGCGGTTTTTCTCGTCGTCCGCCAAATCAACCGCTGGAAAAAACCTCATCAGCACCCTTTGCATGGAATGACGAAGAAGGAGTGTCCTTATTGCTGTATGCCGATTCCGACTCAGGCGATCATCTGCCCGAATTGTTCATCTTCGCTTGAAACCAATCCCTCTCCGCGCCAGCAAGTGAAGACGAAATGGCGAATCAAATAAAAAAGGCGAATCCTAAAGAGGATCCGCCTTTTGTTTTCATGTATTATTCTGCGCTGTCTTCGCTCTCTGTGTCACTTTGTTCCTGTTCTTCTGTCTGTTCTTCTTCCATTTCACCGTCTTCTTCTCCACCACAAGCAGCAAGGGTCAAAACAGATACCAAACCTAACGCTAACATCCATTTCTTCAACATGTAAAAAATCCCCTTTCCAAAGTGAGTTACGTATAAAAGATACCCGTCCTTTGTTAAGGGGAAGTGAATATAGTGTAATTTTATGGTAATGAAATCAGCTGTTATTGTTCTTCATCATCCATGGCATCATCATCTTGACCATTGTCTTCGGTATCTGTGGAACCATCTCCTTCTGTACCTCCATCTTCTTCATCCATGTTGTCCTCGGATTCTGTACCACCTTCATCCATATCGCTCTCTGTATCATTAGAATTATCTTCCGTGTCTTCCATTTCTTCCTGGTTTTCGTTCTGATCTTCTTCCATGTCTCCGCCGTCCTCTCCACCACAGCCTGCTAAAGTGAATACAGTTGCGATACCGAAAATCAACATCCATTTTTTCATTTTCTTCCAACTCCTTCCTTTTTATAACCCTTATCCCCGGTGATGACCGCTGTGAAACAGAAGTTTGAAACTTGAGACTATCGTCTTCGTATAAAAGACAGAGGTGATTTTGTGAAAAAATATATCGTGTTCATTTTTACGTTGATTCTTAGCTATGTGCTGGTTTCTTGGGGAACAGGTTTGGTTTTGACCTTTCTTCATGACGCTGATCCATGGATTGTAAATGCCGGAGAAGACCCGTCGGTTTTTGTAAGGATCATGCCTGCGCTTACGGTGGTGCTGCCTATAATTATGGCTATATTCATAACAAATAAATTTGGTCAAACGAGGAGGACAAAGGAATGAAAATCATTCGTTTGCAAGAGAGGTTGGACTTGATTGACCTTGCCATCGACCTTTTTTGGGAACAGTGGGGGAGTGGAGAGAATTTCATGCTATATGAAGACTGTATCCGTCAATCATTAAAAAATGAAGATGAGCTGCCATTATTTTATATCCTATTGGTTGAGGACGAAATCATCGGCACGTATGCTCTGCTTAGAAATGATATGAACAGTCGCCAGGATCTTTGCCCATGGCTTGCGTGCCTTTATGTTCATCCGGATCATCGAGGACGAAAGATCGGGAAACAGTTGCTTAGCCATGCGATTGAGGAAACGGGTAGGATAGGTTACGATGCTCTGCATCTGGCTACAGACCTTGATGGATACTATGAAAGGTATGGATGGAAACAGGAAGGAAAAGCCTTTGGAATAACTGGTGAGTCCATAAATGTTTACACAAAAGCGACGTGAGTATATCCATATTTTTCTCATCGTGAATCCAGTGGAATAGGGCATCCTACGTTTATGAATACGTAGGAGGAATTGCATTGGAAAACAAAGTAAGCCGTTGGTGCCTGGTTAGTATGGCTTCGATTCCCCTTGTGATGACGCTCGGAAATTCAATGCTGATTCCAGTATTGCCGATTTTCGAAAAAAAGGTAGGCATCACATCTTTTCAATCGAGCACAATCATCACCAGCTACTCCGTAGCGGCCATTATCCTTATTCCTGTTGCCGGCTACTTATCCGATCGTTTCGGCAGAAAGTTAATCATCCTTCCAAGTTTAGTCCTGGCTTTCATTGGAGGGCTGATTGCCGGTTTTTCTTCATGGAAATTGGAAGACCCCTTTCTCTGGATTACAATTGGACGAATCCTGCAGGGGATGGGAGCAGCTGGGGCGACCCCGATCATTCTACCTCTCGTCGGAGATTTATATAAAGATGATGATGAAAAAGCGAGCTCCTGCCTGGGCATCATTGAAACGTCGAATACATTCGGTAAGGTACTGAGTCCGATATTGGGTTCTCTTTTTGCTGTGTTTTTATGGTTTTTGCCGTTCTTTTCTATTTCCTTTTTCAGTTTGATCTCCATCGTTCTCGTTTTCTTTTTTATAAAAGTTCCTAAAGGGAAAGAGGAAAAACCACAGCCTTTTAAACAATTTTTGAAAAAAACGAAGAAGATATTCAAACAGGAAGGGAAATGGTTGTATCCTGTGTTTCTATTAGGGGCCTACGCGATGCTCGTGTTGTTTGCGGTGTTATTCTTCATGTCCGACATTCTTGAGAAGACTCATAACATCGAAGGGGTGAAAAAAGGATTCGTTCTTGCCATCCCGCTGTTCACGCTATGTGTGTCGGCCTTTGTGACCGGTAAGAAAATCAAAGGAGATACGACCGTCATGAAATGGGTACTTGTCATTGCATTGATCATGGTATCGGCAAGCGTTATTTTTGTCGGTTACGTCAATGAAAAGTTGTTTCTGCTTCTAGTTGTGACGAGTATATTAGGGACGGCGATTGGTGGAATGCTCCCCACTCTCGATGCGCTCATTACTGAAGGGATTGAAAAAGAAGAGCGTGGAACGATTACGTCGTTTTACAGCTCCTCAAGATTCATAGGTGTAGCCGCAGGTCCTCCGTTGATGTCGCTGCTTATGAAAGAATATTTGAATATCAGTTATATCGCTAGCGGTGCCTTAGGTGGGCTTCTCCTATTGATTGTTCTCGTATTGATTAAGCCTGAAAAAAGCGGGGATCAAACCAAGACCGCATGAAAAAAGCGCCTTCCATCTGATGGAAGGCGCTTTTTGTTAACAGTATTGGTTATAAGCGTTCGTGAGGTTGGCTACAATTTCTTCTACTTCATAATCCTCGATCTCTTCGCGAGGAATGAAGTGGAGAACCTGTCCATCTTTCAAAAGAGCCATGGAAGGAGAGGATGGCTCGTAGCCTTCCAAATAATCACGCATGCGTGATGTTGCTTCGCGATCCTGGCCAGCAAAAACAGTTACAATATTATCGGGACGTTTTTCATTGTTGAGCGATTCGCGGGCAGAAGGACGTGCCAGTCCAGCTGCACATCCACAGACAGAGTTGATAACGACAAGGGACGTTCCTTTCGTTTCGCTAATGAATGTGTCCACTTCCTCCGGGGTTGTCAATTCTGTAAAACCAGCGTTCGTTAATTCATCACGCATCGGCTGGGAGATTTCTTTCATATATGCTTCATATGGGTTCATAATCGTAGCCTCCTATTGTTGTTTTTTCTTAGTCGCTTGAGTCATTTGATGCCACACAGATCCTTTAGCTTCCTCACCGCCTTCAATTCTTTCGATCGCCATATTGATCTGCAGACGAACTTCGAATTCCGGATCATCAGCGGCTTCCTTCAATGCAGGAAGGGCTGATTCATCGCCAAGCTCATACAAGTACATCGCTGCACGCCAGCGAACGAGTTTGTTGGAGTCAGAAAGTGACTCGATCATTTTTGGCATCGCTTCTTTGAAACCGAGGTCCGAAATGCAATCGCCAGCTGTCCGGCGTACGGTAACCGATTTGTCATTGAGCGCCTTGTAGAGATACGGCAGTGTTTCAATTTCTTCGATCATACCAAGATAGGCGGTTGCCAGACGTCGGATCGATGCCTTTTCATCATCCAGAGCTTTATCAAGCAGGAGATAATCCTCTGCCGTCGGATCCATGCGGTCTAAAGCCGCATAGCGAACTTTCCAATCGTCATGATCCAGCGTTTCCAAGCTGATTTTCGTCTTTTCTTCCTTCGGTTCGACATCAACCGATTCTTGGTCAAACGCTTGTTTAACAAGGGATTCCAGTCGTTCTTCGTCATAACTTGCCGAAAGTTCCTCTTTTACTTGTTCCCCGATTTCAGCCACGTCACCATAGCGTGGATTCTGCTCCACCCACTTACGCTCCATGATCATGTTCGGAGATGCGGGAGCTGCTTTCATTGCCGCTTCCATGAAACGTTCAGGAAGCCCTACGCGTGTTTCCTCTTCGCCTTCCTCAAGCTTTACTTGCATCGGAAGGCCACGGAACATCTGCACGAACACACGGACTTCCCCGAAGTGTTCATCCGGTTCTTCCTGTTTTTGTGAAGGTGCTTCTTCGGCTGATTCCGATCCGAAAACTTTCCTTACTTCAGGAAGAATCGCTTCCCAGGAGACACGTGCATTTCTTTCCAAAGCGATGAAATCAGTCACGTGGTAAAGTCCTTTGACACCTTCTATTTCGAAGAGGTGTTGGACAAAGTCAGGCGCGTCCTTAAGCTCATCACCTTGTTTATAATTGTGAGTTTCGCCGTCCGGCAAAGTCTCGTTCACATTGATTTTCATTGAATTCGGACTAGGCGTCGGTTCAATGGATACGATTTTCACTGAGTATAACCCCCTAACGGTCTGATCATCTTCCCATCCGGTTCCGAGGGATCTGCCCTCATTCCATGCTTCCATTTTATCAAAGATTCCCCAGCTCATCCACGCATCCGTCCCCGCCCTCCATTGTTCCACTAAAGCCCTCTTTTCTGGAAGACTCAGTTTCGAGATTGAGTGGATATGGGGCGCAGGGGAATGACTCGCTTTCCGTGGGAGCGTAAGGAACACATACCGCGCATTCTTAGAGAAAGCCTTGCCTAGTTGAAATAATGAATGACCATTCCTGGCCATGGATACGGGGTCAGGGAAACGACGATTTGCAGTGTTTTGGATCAGTCAGTAGAAAAAACACACGTTCGTGTCTCCATTCGCTTTTCATGCGGACGTTTCCCAGACCCTGTTCCCACACCTTATACGTGTGATCTATGGTTAAAACGACTCTATAACGGCGTGGGTGAACAGGCCTTCATTACAGAGCTTGGCAGGTTACTGCTCAAGGGATTTCGAGAATCTCGTATGGGGCAAAAGGGCGGAGAGAACGGTGAGACTCCTATGGGACGTGTGGGACAGGTACAGACACCAAAGAGCGAAGTCCGAGGAGGCTCACCGCCCGCCCCATGGAAAGCGAATCTTTTCCCGGAGCCCCTAGAATCTCCTCTACATCTCGAAATCAAGTCTTCAAGAAACCTGCCAATACTTGAATGCTGTAAAAATTTTCATAAATAATGAAACCAGATTGGTTTTGTGTCGTAGAGTAGGTGTGTTGATAAAAAGGAGGGGGAAGAATGTCGGAGCCTGTCATGCAGTTGAAGAATGTCAAAAAGACAATTGGCAATAAAGCGATCATTAAAGGTTTGAATTTCGATATTTACGGCGGGGAAGTGTTTGGTTTTCTTGGGCCTAACGGAGCTGGGAAAACGACAACCATCCGGATGATGGTCGGGTTGATGGAGATGACGGATGGGGATGTGATTATCCAGGGGCAAAGTGTGCAGAACAACTTTAAAGGAGCGATTCGTCACGTAGGCGGAATCGTAGAGAACCCGGAAATGTACCCATTCATGAGCGGATGGAAAAATCTCGTCCATTATGCCCGTATGATGCCTGGCATTACAGAGGAACGGATTAAAGAAGTCGTCAAGCTTGTTGGGTTGGAAAAACGGATGAAGGAAAAAGTGGGCAAATATTCACTTGGGATGCGTCAGCGTCTTGGAATTGCTCAAGCCCTTTTACATAAACCATCCGTCCTTATTCTTGACGAACCAACGAACGGGTTGGATCCATCCGGGATCAGGGAAATACGTGCGTACATCCGTAGGCTGGCGGAAGAGGAAGAGGTAGCTGTGATTGTGTCGAGTCATATTCTTTCTGAAATGGAGATGATGTGTGATCGGATTGGCATTATCAAAAATGGAGAATTGATTTCCATTCAGACGGTTCACGATGCGCTTCAGCAAACAGATGAAAAAGAAGTGTCCATTGAAGCGACACCTGTAGATCAAACAATGGTCGCTCTTCAAGAGATGACAGGCAAGGAAGTGAGCCGAAAGGAAGAGCTTCTGACCTTCACAGTAGAAAAAGAAAAAATTCCATCCGTTGTTGCAGATCTGGTGCAAAAAGGAATCCAAATTTACAGTGTGAACGTCAACCGCTCAACGCTTGAAGATAAATTCTTGGATTTGATTGGAGAGGGAGCCATTGAGTAACTTTTTTCAACTGATCAAAAATGAACATATGAAGCTCTATAATCAAAAGGCGACGTGGATCATGGCTATTCTGTTAGTGGTTTCAATTGTCGGCATAGGGGCTCTGCTTAAAGTCGATGCAGCCATTACGGGTGGAGAACCTCCGACGGGTGACAATTGGAAAAAGGAACTTCAGAAGCAGAATGAGCAATTGATGGCCGCGGGAGAACAGCCGCCAGAGATCGAGTACCCGGCATATACAAATGTTGAGATGAATCAATATCGCATTGAGAATGATTTAAAACCAACGGCCTATAATAGTTGGGATTTTGTCCGTGATAACCGGACATTTGTCGCGCTGGTGAGTTTATTCACAATTATAGTTGCAGCAGGTATTACAGCTAATGAATTTCGCTGGGGCACAATCAAGCTCTTATTGATTCGCCCGATATCAAGGTGGAAAATCTTGCTTGCGAAATATGTCTCCGTTGTGATGTATGCGTTGACAATGCTTCTTGCCTTATACATCCTGTCCTTTTTAGTGGGATCTTTATTGTTTGGAATGGGCAGCTTTTCGCAGACGTATGTATATACTCAGGCAGGTGAAATCAAAGATGCCGGTATCTTTTCATTTACTGTTTCACAATACTTATTGAGTTTTGTAGAATTAATTATGATGGCTACGTTCGCGTTCATGATCGCTTCTGTATTCAGGAATACATCCCTTGCCATCGGATTGGCGATCTTCCTCATGATGGCTGGAAGTTCAATCATCGTTTTCTTCATGGAAAAAGAGTGGGCGAAATATATCTTGTTTGCGAATACGGACTTGAGCCAATACATGTCCGGGACACCATTCGTATCAGGAACTTCTCTAGGGTTTTCCATCGCAGTTTTAGCGGTATATTATGTACTATTCATGGCTTTAGCATGGGGCTTTTTTACAAAACGTGACGTAGCAGGAGCATAAAAAAGGAGGAGAAGGAAATGAAACGTACGGTAGAAATCGTTCTTACCATTATTGGAATTGTTCTTTTTGGACTTCCTGTTCTGTTGAGTGGTGTGTTGTTAAACTCTGCAGACAATCCGCAAATACAACAAGAAATTGAGAACTTCATGAACTCGCCGGAAGTGCAGATGGAAGGGGAAATGAGTTCCACAGATATGACCCAGATGTTTGAAATGATGGGGTCCTTCGCGATGTTCGTTTTGATCGCCTCTTTAATTGCGATCGGGTTAGGTATTCTGGCAGCTGTCTTCCTTAAAGGGAATAAGAAGCCGAAAGCAGCAGGAATCATTTTGATCATATCCGCCATTATCTTTACGTTTGCTACGGTCTTTATGGGGCTGTTCGGAGGCGTGGCGTATTTGATTGCTGGAATCGTTGCGCTCGTCCGTAAGCCGAAGAAAACTGCAACCGAGGAAGCAATCAGTTATTAGATGGGAAAAGGCGTGGCTCTAAAGCCGCGTCTTTTTATTTGTCATCCATCAAAAGTGTAGAGCGCTTTTTAAACGACTTGTGGTCATACATATAAAAAACTAACAAGCGTCTGTAACGAAAAGTTCATAAAATAGAGGCTGCTCATGTAGGAATTCGTCGGAGTTTGTTGAATAATTAAGAATAAAAGAAACGAATGATTTGAAGGAGTTTAACGGATGGAACCATTCACCTTTTTCCAAAGACGTATGCTGATGAATTATATATGGGGATCGGCTGTGGCTGTTTGCGGTGTTGGCAGCTTGTTTATTTTCTACACACTGCAGCTTGAACCGACAGAAATCATGTATTTAATTTTTATCATGATAAGCTCTGTTGGGGTGATGTTAACCGGTGAGATCATGATGTACAAGCACCATGTCCGTCCCATTCAACAACTGTTCATTAAAGAACCGCATTCTACCAAGCAAGTGAAGGAAGCTTTGTTGAGAGCACATCAATTCCCACAGTTAACTGTAAAGCGAATTCTCGGCCCGCATTTATTAGGTCTTTCGATTCCTGCTTCCCTCTTCGCTTGGTGGGCGATCGAACGCGGACTTGTAAACCTTCCGCTGTATTACATAGGCTTTGCATGGATGGGCGCTGTCTTGATCGCTGTCATGCACGCATTGATTGAATTCTTTTTAACAGACCGGGCGGTTCAATTATTGCTGCCTTCGATCTATGAGAAAGGCGGTTTCATCGATTACCAAAGGGACACATCAATCAGTATTAAGACGAAGTTGTTCGTGACCTCGATGTTTACGGCGGTTTTCCCTGTCGTTCTCTTTTTGTTGGCGTCACAAATCCGTTTGATCGAAGGGAGAGGGGTGGATGGTTATTGGAGCTGGGCATCTATTATCGCTGCGGTTGTCATGGGAATCGGAGCGCTCGCCGCGCTTTTACTATACAGAAGTATCCAAAAGCCGATGGAGCAGCTGAGCGAGCGTTTCCTTGATGTACGTCAAGGGGAGACGGAGCCGATGGAAAACTTGTATGTGGATGAGTTTTCGGAATTGGTCGCAGGATTCAACCATATGGTCACAGGCATCAAAGAAAGAGATGAAGAAAACAAAAGACTTCTCGAAAGCTTTTTCACGGTTTTTGCTGCGACGCTTGATGCACGGGATCCATATACCGCTGGTCATTCCAAGCGTGTGGCTGAATACTCGGATCTTATTGCACGGAAAGCAGGTTTTGATGAGAAACAATTGGACTTGTTGAAAAAATCAGCGCTTCTTCATGATATCGGTAAAATCGGGATTGGTGATGATGTACTGCTGAAAGATGGACGCCTGAGCGAGGAAGAATTCGCGAAAATTAAGGAGCACCCGGTCATTGGTGCTCAGATCCTTGGACAAGTTCAGTTGCCGGAATCCCTTGCCCCTGTTTTGACTGGAGTGCGTCATCATCATGAGCGGTACGACGGAAAAGGTTACCCTGATGAACTTGCAGGAGAAGACATCCCTGTGTTTGGTCGACTGATGGCCGTGGCGGACGCCTTTGATGCGATGACATCTGACCGCCCTTATCGTCAGGGGATGCCGTTTTCAAAGGCGCTGGCAATTATTGAAGAAGGCAAAGGAACACAGTGGGATCCGTATTTTGCGGATTTGTTTTTAGAGGATATGAGACAGGACACACGTAAAAAAGCGCTCGGCTGAAGCTGAGCGCTTTTTAGTGGAGATAAAACTCCGCTGTTAATCCAAATATCGATTCATTTCATCCACATCCGCACTCTGACGGTCATAGACGCTTCCTTCCTGCGGGCGGAGACCACTGCCGCCGCAAACCTTACAAGTATAGCGCCACTCTTCATCATCCATCAGCAGACCTTCTCCATCGCAAGCGAGGCAGAATTCATCTCTAGCCATCTTCATTCCTCTTTTCCTTGTTTTTCTTACCATTTCTCAAACGCTTCAGGTTATACAGGGGAGATTATATTTTTAAAGAATCGGGAATGTGAGAATCATTGGAGGGATAACCGTGGCAAACGAGGAAAATCATCAGGAAACAGATGTAAATGAAAACAATGATTCAAATCAGAAAATAGATCGGCCTGGACGGCAGTTTTATATTCCGTCCCAAATCGTAGATGAATTTGGTGAAAAGGGAAGGGATCACTTAAACAAGCCTTTCCGCGCTCAATTTTTACTCGCGTTGACGGCGGGATCTTTTATGACATTTGGAGCCGTCTTTTCCATACTTCTTGCCGTTGGAGTCGAGACGAAAGGAATCTATCACCTTTTATCCGGGCTTGGGTTTGCGGCAGGGTACTCGATGGTCTTCATATCAGGGGCCGTCCTTTTTACGGAAATTAATGTTCTTTTACCCTCCTATTTGTTTAACAAGGCAGGGTTGATGAAAAAGAACATCTATAAATTTTGGCTGTCTTCTTATATCGGGAACATCATTGGAGCCTTCCTTGTAGCTGTATTGATTCAATGGTCAGGCTCATTCGCCAGTACATTCTATCCTGAGCTTGAACTGTATTTAGACCATAAAATGAAATTCATGGACCATGGAGTCAAAGGATGGTTTCAGGTTCTGGTATCCGGTGTACTTGCCAACTGGCTTATCGGAATGGCGGCCTTTCTGACGACCTCTGCCCGGGATTTAACAGGTAAAATCCTAGGAACAACCTTACCTGTTGTGCTTTTTGTAGCCGGGAATTTCCAGCACAGTGCTGCAAATATGGGGTACTTCAGTATGGGCATTTTAGCTTCTGATAAATACACCTGGTATGAATATATCTTTTTCAACCTTGTACCTGCTAGTATTGGAAACCTGATAGGAGGAGCAATTTTAGTATCCTTGTTGTTCTCTTATGCTTACAAAGAGGACATTCAAACCTCCTTGGGAAGGAAAAAGAATAAGAAGGGGGCTGAACGATGAAACAAATCATAGCTATGGGTGGAGGAGGCTTCTCAATGGAGCCTGAAAACCCTCTGTTGGATGATTACGTGTTGGATCAAGTGGAGAAGGAGAGACCGAAAATCTGTTTTGTTCCCACGGCTAGTGGGGATGCGGACAGTTACATCGAACGTTTCTATGAAGCGTTCAAAGAGAAAGCGGAAGCGACCCATTTATCCCTGTTCAAGCCACCAACGAGAGATTTAAGAAAATTTCTGCTCGAACAGGACATCATTTACGTAGGTGGAGGGTCGACGAAAAACCTACTCGCTCTTTGGCGGGAATGGGGTTTGGATGAAATCATGAAAGAAGCATGGGAGAAAGGAGTCGTCCTTGCCGGCATCAGTGCAGGGGCCATTTGCTGGTTTGATGAAGGGGTGACGGATTCCTACGGTGACCAGTTGGAACCACTAGAATGCCTGGGATTTCTCCCGGGAAGCTGCTGCCCTCATTATGATGGGGAGGAACAGCGGAAGCCGGCGTACACATCTTTTATAAAGGATGGATCGATTCGTCCAGGTTATGCGCTCGATGACGGAGCGGCCGTTCACTTTGTGAACACGGAACCATTGAAACACGTGAGCTCGCGCAAAGGCGCGAAAGGTTACTATGTAAGAGTGGAAGCTGAGGAAGTTGAAGAGAATGACCTTGAAATGAAATACCTAGGCTAACGGAACACCCTCGAGCTGAAAATTCAGCCCGAGGGTGTTTTTAGTCAGTGAAAAACATGGAAGAATAAGGTGTACCAGGTCATCCATAATATGGATGACCTGGTACGGTGATTTTTGAAGCTATTCGAACAACAGGATTTCTGGATCTTTTTTATAGGTGTGCACTAACATGGCATGCAGCTGACCGCGGTGGTGATACATGTGGGCGACCGTTTGGATTAGCCATTCAAAACGTGTATTCGTCACACCCCACCAGGACGTGGTTTCTGTGTATAAGTGCTCTTCGGTGTAGTTTTCAAATTGAGCCTTTAATTGCGCAAAGTTGTCAAATAGACGTTCTAAGATTTCATCTTTTGTTTTCATTGATACCGTTTCATAGAAGTGCTCCATCTCTGCTTTAGAAGCCCCTTCTGTGATGTGACCATCAGCCGCAGGGATTGCTGCAATGTGTTCGAGCAATTCCCCAATGGAGTACTTTCCCTCCGTCGGTCTCAGGGTCAAATCTTCTTCTGATAACTGACCGACCATTTCGGAAATGGATGCAATAACGATTTCTAATTGATGAAAAGCGCTCTGACAGTACATATTCATAGGAACACAACCTTATTAAAATTGTTATTCCTCCTCTTATTCTCCGACGTTCGACCAAATCCCTTTCCCAAGCGAAAAACTACATGAAACGACGAAAATCGCCCTAAGGTTTGGTTTGACTCCTACATAAAAAGACCTACATTCAAAGATGCTTAGTAAATTTTTTTGACGATGAGTTGACTCTGACGTTACGTCATAGATTATCGTTAATTGTGAGGTGATCACCGATGTATAAGGTGAAAGAAATGGCGGAGATGACAGGGGTCAGTGTGCGCACACTGCACCATTATGATCATATCGATCTGTTGTCACCGAGCTATGTAAGTGAAAAAGGCTACCGTTTATACAGTGAAAAAGAGTTGGCCCGCCTGCAGCAGATTCTTTTCTTTAAAGAGATGGATTTCTCTTTGAAAAAAATCAAGGATATTCTGGATGACCCTGATTTTGATGAAGCCGATGCATTGCAGCGCCACCGTGAAATATTAAGAGAAAAGAAGAAACGGTTGGAGCGATTAATTCGCTCGGTGGATCAGACGCTCCAAACGTTGGAAGGAGAAGAGCGTATGAAAAATGAAGACCGTTTCCGTCCGTTTGATAAAAGTGAGATTGAAGCCCATCAGAAAAAGTATGAGAAAGAGGTGGAAGAACGCTGGGGAAATACGGACGCTTACAAACAATCCAAACAGAAAACATCCCAATATACGAAGGGAGATTGGAAGAAGATTCAACAAGAGGGAGACAAAATTGATCGCGCGCTTGTAAAATTAATGGATCGTGACCCTTCTGATCCAAATGTTCAGCGGTTGATTGATAAAAAACGTCAGCACATCACGGGTCACTTTTATGAGTGCAATCTGCAAATTTTCAGAGGGTTGGCGGACATGTATGTCAACGACTCTCGCTTTACGAAAAACATCGACAAATGGAAAGAAGGATACGCCGAGTTCCTAAAAAAAGCCATGCACACTTACTGCGATCAACAAGAAGAAAGTTAAAACTCTTTTAGAGGAAGGGAATAATTGCATGACCAGGTCATACAATTATTCCCATTAAACGAAAAACCAGCCTCCACAGCCTTTATGACTGTGAAGGCTGGTTTTATTTAGGTGTGTGTGTTTTAAATCCTTTGTTTCCTTTTTCTTCCGTACCAGGTCATACATTTTTTTCCGTATTAACGTGGCTGACAAATGAGGCCATTGTGTACTTTGATGTAACCGTGTCTCAGGATGTCGAATCCTGCTTCATACATATAGAGTCCCATTTGTTCAACAGTCATGAGTTCCCTGTAAGTGTGGTTCATTACATCGGCCATGACATGATAGTAGAGGCGGGACCGAAGCTGGTTCCGTGGGGTGGTCAGTATCGCAAAGCCCCCTTCTTTTAAAAAGCGACGGTGCCAGTCAGCGACTTCCGGCTTGTATTCATCAGGAAAATGTTCCAACAGGCCGACGGAGAGGACAATATCAAATTCTTTTCCGAAATCAAGATTGCGAATGTCGTCAACGACATATTCAATATTCAAATCATCTTTATACGTGACTTTCCACTGTCCTGTTTTAGGATTTTCGCCTAAGAAGGGATAATGTTCAGGGAATTCACCGAAACGAGTTGTCTTACAAAACTCATCATAATCCACCATGACAATCTCTGCTCCTGGATACATGGCTCCAAGCTGCATGGCTTCATAACCTTCGGCAGCTCCTAAAAAGAGAATACGGGGGCGGTCTACATCCAACCCTTCAAAAAGGGCTCTTTTTCCGCGGGGGTCCCAAATTCCATCCTGGATTCTATGAACATAATTCCATAACTGCAATTGAACAAGATTACCAATCGCTTGTTTTACTTGTCCGGGCTGAAATGATGCGAGGCTTCGCATGAACTGTTTTTTACTATGATTCTTTTCCTGAGGAACATCTTTGATGAACCACTCATGAAAGGATTTGTTGAAATAGGTCCATGAAGTGTGCGGATCCATCATTTGATCATTCTCCCGCTCCCATTCGGTTCGTTCTTTCGAATAATTCGTGACCTCAAAAGGTTTACCTACATCTTTCCATGATAAAAGGGACCAATCAGAAACCGTGTTTAAACGAACAAACTTGTTATACTCCTTCTCTGAATAACGTCTAAGGTCGACACGGTATTGCGGGTGGGAAAACGTTTCGTCCATATGCTCTTCACTATAGGGCTTAGGTATCCTCGAATCCTTGACCACAGCTTCTCCTAACATGGATCGATCACCTCTCCATATCATTTAGTACAACTATAACCGTTAATGTAAACGTTTACAATGTTAGTCATTCTATAGAAATATCCTTATTTGTATGACCAGGTCTTACATCATCTGGTGTACCAGGTCATACAAATATTCCCAAAATGCTATGTGTGGTCTGTACATATAACCCCAAGAAAACAGATTTTATGATTGCTTAGGTACATTTATCCATTAAAACCGGATTATTACACTGAAGTAAAGATGATGTAATGTTTGAAAAGTTATTGTTGTGTTCCTGTTATTGGCATATGAGCTGTGCGTGTTACAGTAGTAATTGTGATTTTGAGACAGCGCTTAGCCGAGGGCTGAGCGAGAGCTGTTTACCAAGGAGGAAATTAAACATGATGAAAAAAACAATTGTTTCTTTGGCGGCGGTCGCATCGGTTTCGGCAGTAACAGCAACAGCAGTAAGTGCAGATGAAATTAAAGTAAAAAAAGGAGATACTCTTTGGGGCATTGCTCAAAACAATGGAGTATCTGTGAATGATATAAAAGATGAGAACGGTTTGAACTCTAATTTGATTTTCCCTAATCAAGTACTTTCTATTAACGAAGGAGAGAACGGACAAGCTCAGGCGCAAACGTCTAGCAGTGTTCACACGGTTCAATCCGGGGACACGCTTTACAGCATTGGACAAGCAAATAACGTAAGTGTTCAAGAACTGAAAGCTTGGAACAACCTTAACTCCAACCTGATCTATCCTGGAGAGAAATTAACCCTTGATGGAGCAGCAGTTGCAGAACAGTCCACATCTGAAAAGAGCTCCAGCAATGAAGAAGCAAAAGCAGAGCAAACATCCAGCCAACCAGCAGAAGATGGTGTCGTTAAAACATTGAATATGGAAGCGACGGCTTATACAGCGTTCTGTGAAGGTTGCTCCGGTACAACTTCTACAGGTATTGACTTGAGAGCAAATCCAGACCAAAAAGTTATTGCCGTAGACCCGAACGTCATCCCGCTAGGTTCTGAAGTTTATGTAGAAGGCTATGGTAAAGCGATCGCCGGCGATATCGGCGGCGCAATCAAAGGTAACCGCATCGATGTATTCATGGCAGATCGTTCTGATGCTCTTGACTTCGGACGTAAAAGTGTAGAAGTAAAAGTTTATGAATAATATAGATTGAGACGATCCTTTGGGGGTCGTCTCTTTTTGTTTTTCCGCTGGTATGCAATTTAAAACTCCCCCTTTTAAAAAGGATATCTATTAAAAAGTTTCATCTTTTGTACTGGTTGCGCATCGTGGAAAAAGTATAGAAAGCGACATTTTTCTACATAAATAGGTTTGAAAATCAACCCGCGCGGATATTGTTCAGCAATGATGATCCTTTAAATAAGCTCTATCGTTAGAAAAAAACGTATAAAACATAATTTTTTCTTGCGTTTACGAAGTTTTACTAATAATATCAAGGGGAATCGTATTATATACTAAAAAAGAAGGGAGGACACCACGATGACTCTGCTATACTCAAAAGCTCGTGAGCTGTTCGATCAGGATTACAAAAACAGTCCGGAAGCCCAAGTCCAATCAAAGGGTAAAGGCGTGAAGCGCACACGGAGTGGAAAGGTTCTATTCTCTTTCCGTAAGCAGACCAACAAACGGAAATAGCATTAGAAGTCGTGGAGGTAGCTATGAGAAGTAACAAAAAAAGAATCAACATGGTCGACTATTTAAAACAAGTTGTCCCGTGGATCAGCGTTTCATTGACAAGATCAGTCATGAAGCGCTGATTTTTTATATCCAGAAGGTTTACATATAGAAGTGTTCGGTTATCGTATTCGCTAAGGAGGCGAAAACATGAACATTTTTTCAGGTGAAGCATTGAAAGGCGAACACATCCTCGTTACGGGGGCGACAGGCGGGATTGGATATGAAACGTCCAAGGAAATCGTCCGTGCCGGAGGTCATGTGACCATCACAGGCAGGAACGAAGAGAAACTCGCCTTGTTAAAAGAGGAATGTGCTACGATAAACGGAGAGATGAAAGTTTTCATAAGTGCTGCTGATTTGAACGATGAATCGGATCGTGTAAAGGTAGTACAGGACGCCAGGAAGGCGATAGGTTCTGTGACAGGACTCGTCAATTCGGCTGGGATCATCGGTGGAGGTCCCTTTGAAGATCTAAAAGAAGAAGACTTGCGTAAAGTGATGGAGCTCAACTATTTTTCTACCGTCCTTTTCACTCAGGAAGTCTATAAAGATATGAAAGCAAATGGGCGGGGAAGCATTGTCAATTTATCTTCCCTCTCTGGATTGCGAGGTACGCATTCTGGTACGGCTTACAGCGCTTCAAAGTTTGCGATTACAGGATTCACGCAGTCTTTCGCTCATGAAGCTATTGAGCATGGTGTCCGTGTCAACGCCGTATGTCCAGGCTATGTAGACACAGCTATGGGGCAGGAAGCCATTCGTTCAAAAGGGAAGCGTGAAGGTAGAAGTTATGAAGAACAAAGAAAAGCAGCTGAAGAAGGGATTCCTTCTGGAAAACTGAGTGAACCTGATGAAGTGGCCAGGTCCATTGTCTACCTTTTATCGGAGGGGTCGACCAATATTGTCGGGGAATCTTTGAAAATATCCGGAGGAAGCGTCATGCGTTAAGGAAAAAAGGAGGTAGGCCCTTTGACAGGAGAACGATATTCAAGACAACAGCTCTTCCAACCAATAGGAGAAAAAGGGCAGCGCCGCCTGAAAGAATCGCACGTGCTCATCATAGGGGCTGGTGCGCTAGGGACAAGCAGTTCAGAGCAGCTTGTGCGGGCAGGAACCGGAAGAATAACTGTTATTGACCGGGATTATGTGGAATTCAGTAACTTGCAGAGACAGCAACTATTCACAGAAAAAGATGCTGAAAACCGTATGCCTAAGGCAGTGGCTGCCAAAGAACGTTTGGAAAAAGTAAATAGTGAGGTGCACATTCATGCGGTAGTGGATGATGTACAAGTAGAAGAACTTGAAAAATATTCACAAGGCATCGATTTGATCATAGATGGAACGGATAATTTCGAAACACGTATGCTCATCAACGATTTCACACAAAAACACCAAATCCCCTGGATTTATGGTGGTTGCGTAGGAAGTCATGGGATGAGTTATACGATTATACCGGGCACGAGCCCTTGTTTGTCATGTTTGATGAGAAGCATTCCTCTCGGTGCGGCCACTTGTGATACGGTAGGCGTGATCAGTCCGGCTGTTCAAATGGTCGCCGCCCATCAGGTGACGGAGGCGTTGAAAGTCCTTGTAGGAGATGTTCATTCCATACGCAAAGGACTGGTTACCTTCGATCTTTGGACGAACGACTATACTTCGATTAAAACCGGACGCATTCAAAGAAAAGACTGTCCATCTTGCGGGGAAGAACCATCTTATCCTTTTCTATCTGGAAAGGAAATGACAAAGGTTGCTGTTTTATGCGGAAGGGACACCGTACAGATACGTCCAAGTAAAGAGGAGCAAAGGGATTTGGAAGAGTTGAAAAATCGACTTCCAGATGGAGAGATTCAGGAAAATCCTTTCTTGTTATCCTATAAAAATTCGCTGTACCGTATGGTTTTCTTTCGGGATGGTCGCGTGTTGATTCACGGGACGAAAGATATAAAGGAAGCAAAAACGTTGTATCATAAAATCGTAGGTGGTTAATGTAGTTTGTATAGGAAGAGAAAAGGGAATACATAAACCAACAACCAATAAGGAGAGTGCAACATGGGACGACTACTAAAACGAGTGTTCAAATATGGACCGATGGTATATCCGATCATAAGAAAATTCATGAGGAAACGAAAAGGACGGTACTAAAAGTGAGCAGAGATCTGCTCGCTTTTTATTTCTCGTCTGTATAATAAGGAAGAAAAAGATCAATCCTATTCTAGTGTTCTAGAAAACTAAAAAAGTATTGAAAAACCTATTGCGTCATTCGAAATGCCATGATATATTATTACTTGTCGCGTTAACAGAGCGGCCAGCCGCAAACGGCTTAACAAAATAAATCATAAAAAGTTGTTGACGAAAACAACTGCACATGATATATTAATTAAGTCGCTGTTTTGAAGCGGCACACAAAACATTTGATCTTTGAAAACTGAACGAACCAACCAGTACGTCAAAACATTTCTTCTTTATAGAAGAGATTTGAAACAAGCACATTCGGTGTGCAAATGAGCAAGTCAAACTTAACTTTTATGGAGAGTTTGATCCTGGCTCAGGACGAACGCTGGCGGCGTGCCTAATACATGCAAGTCGAGCGCGGGAAGCGA